>JACKGH010000002.1 GCA_020632075.1 Candidatus Nomurabacteria bacterium
CCCGGCTTTTTCGCGCCTGAGTTATCCCCAGATTACTTGCTTTTTTATGTAAAATATGGTATAAAGTAATTCGTTCTGTCAGCAAATAAGGAGTCTGTCATGACCTTCTTCTTACAGATTCTCGGTGCTCTCGGCCTGATCGGGCTGATGGCACCTATCATGTTCTGGATCGGGAGGCCGCTCCGGCGCCTTCCACAAACGACGCATCGTCGCTGAGATGGTGCACCATCCACCCCGCCCCTTGATCGTAAGATCTTGGGGCGGAAATTCGTTTAGTTAAATCGATTCATTGCTGTCTCTACTCCACTACTCACGACTGCCTCAATGGCAGTTTTTACTTTTTCAAATACTTCAGGCAGTTGCTTAGCCTCACTCTTGGTAAACGGCTTGAGCACGAAGCGTTCAAGCGGCCCGCCTCCGGCGGGCCGCTTGGTTTTTCCCGTCCAAAAACTCTTTGGTGCGATCCCGATCCGCACTCGTACAAAATCTTTCGTACCGATCTTTTTTATGATCGAATCAACACCGTTGTTACCCCCTGCTCCTCTTCCTCGCACCACTTTGATCTCACCAAACGGCAGATCGATGTCATCGTGAACCACGATCAAATTCTCTGTCTCACCCTTCGGGACCAACTTAGCAACTGCAGCACCAGAATTATTCATAAAAGTAGTCGGATACAACACCGTCACCTCTTGCGCAGACACAACACCTTCAGTCAATCGCCCAGACAATCCACCTGATTCAACCAGTCCTGGCAGCTGCCACTCGCGAAGACAATGATCCATCGCTAGCCACCCGACATTGTGTCGAGTGTTTTCATATTTCTCTCCGGGATTACCAAGCGCAACGATGTAAAACATGTTCACATCATACACCAAATGCTGGCGCGCAAAACTTCGTTTTGCGCGCCAGTTTTACAAAATTTGTTTTGCATCAAAATTTTTAGTAAACTAGTGTCAACGTAGTTACTTATGTCTGCATTCTCTCAACAAAACCCTCCATCAGATACTTCTCATACAGAGAGTACTGTCGTTGAGCATAAGGAACACCCACTCACTGAGATCGTTCGCTTCTCTATTATTGCTATTTTGATCGTCCTACCGATCCGCATGTTCGTAGCCCAACCATTTATTGTCTCTGGCGCATCAATGGATAACACCTTCCATGATGGTCAGTATCTCATTGTTGACCAAGTCACCTACTATTTCGACGATCCATCGCGAGGCGACGTGGTGATTTTCCGCTACCCGCGTGATCCGTCGAAGTTCTTCATCAAGCGGGTCATTGGCGTACCCGGAGACACGATCACGATCGAAGATGCGGTAGTCACTATCATCAATGCTGAGCACCCAGACGGCTTTGTGCTCGACGAGCCATACATCAAATCAATGGCGCCCGCAAAAGAACCGATGACGGAGATCTTAGGTGATCGCGAATACTTCGTCATGGGCGATAATCGTGACGAAAGTTCAGATTCACGCATCTGGGGAGTGCTGCAGGAAGAACGCATCATTGGCCGGGCACTGTTCCGCCTCTTCCCGCCAAGTGCCATTGATTACCTACCCGGAGGCGTCACGATCACCGAGGAATTAGTAGCACCAAGAACCATTATAGATTGATCAAATAGCATTATTGCGTATGTCACACTCACCAACGGAGTTTCTCAAAGTCGCGAACAACACAGCCGAGCACTTCGGCTTTCAGACGATCGACCAGTTACGGAAATCTCCCGAGTGCAAGAAGTGCGAAAAGGTCATGCCGCATACGGTAAACGGCACAAACAAGCGGATCGACAACCACAACGGACTTCTCAGTTCTGCAATAGCAACATATTGCGACGAAAAGCTGCACGCACTTAAGCGGCCGGTGCTGTTGTATTCATTTGAACAAGTGCCACGCACGGGCGAAACTGCAGTAACATTCCATATTTTCAATGTTGAACGAAGTATTGCTGAAGCGATTCTCATTCACGCTACCCGCGCACTCGTAACCGAACTTGGGTACACCAACCACACCGTCCGCATCAACTCTCTTGGTGACACTGACTCACTCACCCGCTATAGCCGCGAACTGACCAACTTCCTCAAGAAGCGGCTTGATATTATGCCTGGCTCTGCTCGAGAGTTGATGAAGGAACACCCTCTCATGGCACTCTCAGACCTCGTAGCGCAAGACCACGACCTTGCCTACCGTAGCCCAAATCCACTCGAGTACCTCAGCGACCCGAGTCGTAAGCACTTCCGCGAGATCATTGAATATCTCGACATGAGCGAGACTCCATATGAGATCGACCCGAAAATGCTCGGTCATCATGAGTGCTACTCCGACGCGATCTTCTCGCTCGACATCATGAACGAAGATCCTAATGCTGAAGTACCAGTCACTGCGCGCGGCGGTCGATTTGACGAGTTTGTCTACCGCACTACGCGCACACGCACCCCAGCAGTAGGCGCTGTGGTCATTCTCAAGAATAGTAAGGCGCCAGCACGAGCACCTCGTCCAAAAGCCAAGCGACCATCAGTGTACGTCGTACAGCTTGGCTTTGGACCAAAGATCAAAAGCCTCCTTCTTATCGATTCACTTCGTCGCGCTGGCATTCCGGTCTACCACGACCTTGCCAGCGACTCACTCTCTGCACAGCTTCGTGACGCTGAGCGACGCAAGGTAAAATACACTCTTATCATCGGCCAGAAGGAATTCGTCGAAAATACGGTCATATTCCGTGATATGCAGGTCAGAAATCAAGAATTCGTGGACCAGGAAGCACTTCTGCGACGACTCAAGCGAAAAAGCACCACCACAGCCTAGAGAATCAAAAGAACCTCGCCAGAGGTTCTTTTGTTACACGCTATTTCAGCAAAAAAGCACTTGCACCTTCTGAAGCAAGATGCTATGCTGTCGCCCACATATGGCAACCAACGTTGAAGTACAAAAGAACACCAACGAAAGCAGTGCGAATGTCATTCGTCGTTTCACCAAGCGTGTCCAGGGGGCAGGCATCGTACCAAAAGTACGTGGTGGACGATACTTCAGCCGCACGAAGAGCCGCAATGTACAGCGAACCGCTAAGCTGAAGAAGCTTGAAAAGCGTGCTGTATACGAAAAGCTCGTGAAGCTTGGTAAGGTTCAAGAATTTCGAGGCCGTCGTCGCTAAATAGCGCAGACGAGGGAAAACAGTCGGTGCATAGCATCGGCTGTTTTCTGTCTATCACACGGTATAATAAGAGACCACATGGACACTTTTTCAATCACCAGCACAGTCAGATCATATCCCAAGCGACTTCCATTTAGAGAAATCAAGGATATGATCCTTGGTAAAAAGTACGAGCTTTCGCTCGTTTTTGTTGGCGCCACTCGAGCTAAGCAGCTCAATGAGTCATATCGCAGTAAAACCTATGTGCCGAATGTACTCTCCTTCCCTCTCTCAGAAAGTGCTGGTGAGGTATACATTTGTCCGAAGGTTGCAGCAAAAGAAGCAAAGGAGTTTGATCTGTCTGTGAACGGCTACATGGCTTTCCTGTTTATCCACGGGTGCCTCCATTTGAAAGGCTACGACCATGGAGATACAATGGAGAAACTAGAGCGCAAGTACTGTAAAGCGTTCGATATTTCATAGTCATGGCAGAGCACATTATCACCGGTATCGATGTAGGAACTTACCACGTTAAAGTGGCGGTTGCTCGCGTGTCAAAGAAAGGTGGCGCAGCCAAGCCGGAGATAATTGGTACCGGACTCTCTGAAAGTCGTGGACTCAAGAGTGGATACATCCTCAATGAAGCAGACGTAGCGCGTAGCATCAAAAGCGCGATCACACAAGCCGAGAAGAGCGCTGGCGTGACCATCAAGCGCGCGCACGTTGCCATCGGTAGTATTGGTCTTGAGGAAATCTACTCACACGGAGAGATCATTCCATCACGCGCAGACTCAGAGATCACAGCTTCTGATCTGGAAAAGGTAATGCAAGACAGTGAGGAGCGTATCACTGATCACATTCCTAACCGACGCATCCTCCATAGCATCCCACTGCGACACATGATCGACGGCACTGAAGTACTTGGCAGAGCACTTGGCCTTAAGGGGACCAAACTCGAAGTTGACAGCTTATTCATCACCACGTACGAACAGCACGTAAACGATCTTATCAGTACGATCGAAGGAGTTGGAGTGTATGTCGAAGACGTTATTGCTTCCCCACTTGCAGCGAGTTTTGTGATGCTTTCAAAAGCACAAAAGCGTGCCGGGTGTGTCTTGGTAAATGTCGGTGCTGAGACCACTTCTATCGTGATCTTTGAAGACTCTACTCCGATCTCACTTAAGATCTTCCCGGTTGGCTCAAACGATGTTACCAACGACATCGCGCTTGGTTTGCGTGTGCCACTTGAAGACGCTGAGAAGATCAAGCGAGGCGCTATGACCAGCGCAACGTACTCAAAGAAAAAGCTCGACGAGATCATTAGGGACCGCTTAGCTTCAATCTTCCTCCTCATCGACACCCACCTCAAAAAGATCAAGCGTGATGGGCTTCTTCCTGCAGGAGCAATCCTCACGGGCGGCGGTGCGAATGTATCAGGCATCGTAGAAACTGCAAAGAGCAGTCTTGAACTGCCGGCCCGCATTGCAACACTCGACATCGGCAAAGGCACAAAAGTACGGGACGCGTCATGGGCAGTGGCATATGGACTTTGTATGTGGGGAGCCTCAGACGCGGAAGAAACCTCCGCAATCGGTATCGTAAAGCAAACTCGTCACAGTATCCTTTCTTGGCTTAGTCAGTTCTTGCCATAAAGATAACAAGAGAAATAAGCCTTTATTTTCAATATCTTCTCTGCTTGTCAATTACATGAATCTCAGGTCTGTCAATATCGTGACAGATATTTTTAGTCCGTGTATGATGTAGCCATTAGTCATTTCGTACTCAGGGTGGGTGCGCGAACAAGACACATAGCAATTATTTCTGTATGGAACAAATCAAGTCAGACGTAGAGTCATTTGCACGGATCCGCGTGGTCGGTGTTGGAGGATCTGGCGGTAACGCTGTAAACCACATGGTCGGATCTAAAGTCCGTGGCGTGGAGTTCATCGCGATCAACAGCGATGCACAAGACCTTCACCACTCCCTAGCCAAGCGTAAGATCCATGTTGGGAAGAACCTCACCCGCGGTCTTGGAGCTGGCGGTAATCCTGACATGGGTCGACGTGCTGCCGAAGAAACTCGCGAGGAGATCGCAAACGCGATCAAGGGTTCTGACATGATCTTCATCACCGGTGGTATGGGTGGTGGTACTGGTACTGGTGCAGCACCGGTCGTAGCTAAGATCGCCCGCGAGAGTGGTGCGCTCACCGTAGGCGTTGTCACCAAACCTTTTCTCTTTGAGGGACAAGAACGTATGCGACTTGCTCTCCAAGGTATTGATGAGCTGAAGCAAGAAGTCGATGCGCTCATCACGATTCCTAACGACCGACTCCTTGCGATCGTAGACAAGGAGACAACCGTAAGTAATGCATTCGAGCAGTGTGACAATATCTTGAAGCAAGCAGTAGAAGGTATCTCTGACCTGATCACTATGCCAGGTATCATTAACGTTGACTTTGCTGACATTCGTTCTGTTATGGAAAATGCTGGCTCAGCACTTATGGGCGTCGGCGTCTCATCAGGAGAAAAGCGTGCGGAAGAAGCATCACAGGCTGCCATCAACTCCCCACTACTTGAAGTATCGATCACTGGTGCTAAGGGTGTCCTCTTTGCGATCGCCGGCGGTGATGATCTTGGGATGCTTGAGATCCAAGACGCAGCACGCATCATTACTGAGTCGATCGATCCACAGGCTCGCGTGATCTTTGGTGCGATCAAGGACGAGAAGCTCAAGAAGAATGAACTCAAGGTAACTGTGATAGCAACCGGGTTCCCAGAAGAAAGTTCTAATGACAGTTACAACATTGCTCGACGCGCACCGATCGCACGCGAGCCTCGTGAACCAGAACCTGAGCCCGAACCAGAAGAGACTACACGCGGCAAAATCTTCAATTCCCTGCCTACCAAGAAAGTTGAGTCGATGAAACCAGAACCAGCTCCTACAACTAAAAGTAGCACTGCTTCAAACAATGACCTGCCCAAGCGAGAGCCAAAACCAGTTGATCCAGCAGACGATGACGACGATGACGATTGGGGTGCAGTGCCAGCTTTTCTACGACGTTCGAAGTTGAAGTAAAAGTATAGACATCAAAAGGCCGGGCGCGAAGCGCCCGGCCTTTTGATTCCCCACCCTGCACGAGCATCATAGGTATCTCACCCCATCCATGGTATCCTATAGCCGATTTTTAGTTTTAATCATCGTTCAGCACATTTCTGATTATGTACGACTTAGTCATCATTGGCGGCGGCCCAGCAGGAACTTCAGCTGGTGTCTACGCTTCACGCAAGCAGCTCAAGACGCTTTTTGTTACCAAAGAATGGGGTGGTCAAAGTACTGTCTCTACAGATATCCAAAACTGGATCGGCACCCCATCGATCAGCGGCACCAAGCTCGCTGACGATCTCAAGACACACCTTGAAACGTACGCAGAGGGTATCGTAGATATCATTGCAAACCAGATCGTTACCAAAGTAGAAAAAGTTGAAGACGGGTACCAAGTAACCCTTTCAGACGACAGTACTCACGTAGCAAAAGCAATACTCATCTGTGCCGGCTCTAAGCGCCGCACACTCGGAGTACCAGGCGCTGACACCTTTGAACACAAGGGTCTTACCTACTGCGCTAGCTGTGACGGACCAGTCTTCGCTGGTCAGGATGTTGCAGTGATCGGCGGCGGGAATGCGGGTTTTGAAACCGCTGCACAGCTTCTTGCATACTGTAAGAGTGTAACCTTGCTTCAATATGGTGACGCCTACAAGGCTGATCCAGTGACCGTTGAGAAAGTACTCGCTCACGAGAATATGACCGGTATCCTCAACGCAGAGACTAAGGGAGTAGAAGGAGAATCATTCGTAACAGGTCTCACCTATCGCGACATGACCACTGACGAAGAAAAGACTCTTCCGGTAACTGGTGTGTTTGTCGAGATCGGCATGATCCCAAGCACAGATTTTGTGGGTGACCTAGTTGAACTTGATGACTACAAGCGAATCGTGATCGACCCATGGACACAGAAAACTTCTGCTGAAAATATCTGGGCTGCTGGAGATTGTACTAATGTGCGATACCATCAGAACAACATCGCTTCAGGTGACGCAGTACGCGCGCTCGAAGATATCTACGTGACTTTGAAAGCAAAATAGTCACACTACAAAAATCAAAAGGCCATGGAAAAGTCCAGATTCAGCGAGGCGCCTGTGTACTTTCGAGATAGTCGCTACGCTCGTTCTCTCAAGCAACGCAAAAGCGCCCCCTCCAGGGCGCCTTTGCTTTGTACAACGTAGAGCTTCGGCTTGCGCGCTTTGCTCGTAGCCTCGAGCATAAGTATAAAGATACTTCACCACCGCGCAAACCTACGTATAGTTTCTCACTTACAGCAAATAAGTCAATACTACATGAAAAACCTTATTTCAAGGTACTTCTGTGTATAACTTGTGCATAAGTGTGTATATAACTGGGGTAAAACTCCGTGCAAAAGTACCCCTCTCTTCTCTTGACATTACACAGAGCAGCGCTAGCATGAAGATAGTCGTATAGCGAACCGTCACCAGACTGCACGAAGTAGCTCACTACCGAAACTCACGTTTCATCATACGCAACAACGCAGAGCGAATTATCAGCATAATCACGCAATAGCGATATGCCTATGATTCGATTCTATTCATTGTTCGTCACTGATGACGAACTCCTGGCGAGTCCATATATTCGCCGGTTCAATGTCTTCCACGATCTCACACTCCACCGTGGCGAGACTGAGACGGTCACGTTTCTCCTCCAGACCGCGCTCACCGAGAAGCAATTCGAGAAGCTGCAAGTGATCTTCGATCCTGCTCAGCTCGAGCTCAAGAAGATCGACCTCAAGAGCTACAAGCACCAGACGCTCGTGACAGCGAGTGTTGTGCCTAAAGAAGTTGGTTCAGTCCGAATTGGTTTTGCCTTTCCGCAGACCGAAAAGCTGCACCAAGCTCGTATGCAGTCGATACCTTCTCCGCTCACTGCAGTACCAGCCCGAGGTCTTGTCGACCATTTAGAGCTGATCTCGTAATATGCACGTACGAAAGTACTTGCAGCTCTCCACCTAAAACGGCCCCAGTATTTCGGGACCGTTTTTCGTTTTATGTTGTACAGATCTCCTATACTGCAAAGAACGTACCAACAAGATATGCGAGTATCGCTGCAGTACCGCCAACGAGCACTACTTCCACCAAGGACGCAACCGCCTTCCCGCCAATGACTCGCCACTTAAGCACGCCGAGCAGCACAAGCGCAATGAACGTACCAACACACGAATACCAAAATGCTGTTCCTGCATCACCAGTTGTATCGAGAATAAATGGCAACAACGGGATAGAGCCGAACACCATGAAGGAGAAAAATGTCGCCAAACCAGTCAGGACTTCATTATCCCCACGCGGATCAGAAAGCTCTCGCTTGTGATGCATCATAAAATCAAGCCAGTACTCTTCGTTGTGCTTGTAGGTATCAGCTAGCCTTGCTGCGTCTTCTGCGCTGAATCCTTTCTCCTCTAAGATCTTAATAGTCTGTGTTCGCTCTGCATCTGGATTGTTCTGTAAGCCAGCACGTTCTTCTTGTCGCTGCACCAAGTACAGATCTTTGTCCGAACGAACTGAGAGAAAGTTGCCCAAGCCCATCGAAGCAGCATCAGCAAAAAGATTCGCGAGACCAAACAAAAGAACGATCACAAACGTGAACTGTGTCGCATCATCACTTGAAAGCGCAGCTCCTGCAAAACCAGCCACCACCGCAAAGGTAGTGACAATACCGTCAATTCCGCCGTAAATGACTTCTTTAAAATAATCAGCGAAGGCTCCGGTAAGCCGTAATTTGAGTCCATGCATACGCGAGCATCATAGCATAAAGCAAGGCTGATTTCAGACCAAAGGGCTGGTATTTTTTGCATAGTTTGCTATTATGTGGCGCACTTGTGGCGGTCTCGCTACAAGCAAGTCCTGGCCCCATCGTCTAACGGTTAGGACGCCAGGTTTTCATTCTGGAAATCGGGGTTCGATTCCCCGTGGGGTCACAGATTTTTCAGCCTTACATTTCAACACTCTTCAGGACAACCTAAAGGGAAATTTTTGATACTTGGAACCGTGCTATATTTTCAGTATGAAAAACGTGCCAAGACTCTGCTACTTTGCCGCTGTTGTAGTCTTACTCTTCACCTACTTTCAATGGGACATTATCAACATCGTGACACCGTTTCTTATTATCTTTGTTGCGGGGCCGGTTTATATTTTTTACTTAGTTACCCTCGTACTCTCAGTTGTCTACCTATTTAAAAAATGGAAGTCTTTGAAGTATAACGCAATGATTCCTTTTGGTGCTAGTTATATTGCGTTAATTCTGCTGACAGCTTTTCCATTTGTTGAAGCTAAAATATACATTGATTTTTACGTTAATAAATATCAATTCAATCGGACTGTGGAAATGGTTCACTCTGGAGAGATTTATCCAAATACTGATTATAATCGTTCAATGATACATTTACCCTTAGGTTACAGGCATCTTTCAAAGGGTGGTGGAGACATCGAGGTTGGTGAAAATTATGTCTTCTTTTTCACTTTTAGAGGTGTTCTAGATAATTTTTCAGGATATGTTTACGGCCATGCTGACCCGAAAAGAGATTTGGGTTGTGACGTAATTGACGATATTGATTTGGGTAACAACTGGAAATGGATATCGTGTTCATAGATTTGTTTTACAATCTGGTTCCAATTCGTACTACAGTGGGTCACAAAGCATTGACAAGTGCACTACTTTAGTGTATACTATTAGTAGTTTCAGAAACTATAGATAATTCATTTACGGGGGACATACCTTCATGAACAAAGAAAAAATTGCCCTTTACGCTTCTGCTGCAGTGTTCAGCACCTTCTGGTTGCTGCTCATGTTCCTGCACTTCTCCGGGACTCTCATGTCCGTGTCGAGTGCAATTCCTGGACTGCAAGCAATGGTTCAGTTCGGCCTGATTGGCACCCCTGCCGTCATCCCTGCCGTACTGACATTCATTGTGGTATACACAATTGTTCATTTCCAGGAACAGAAGGAAGCAACTGCCTAACACAAGGCAAACCTACGAGGCCGTTAAGCAAACCAGCTTTTCGGCCTTTTCTAATGGAAAACTGAACACTTGTTTAACAATCCGGTTCCAATTCGTACTACAGTGGGTCACAGCAGGTACGAAAAAGACCGGAACACTTAGTGTTCCGGTCTTTTTCGTAGCATTTTCAGCTTTGAAAAACCCAGGCGGCAAGCCTGGGTGTATTTTTATACTTAGAACCTTCGCACTGTGATCCGTTTGGAGTAACGGAGCTTCCGCAGCAACTGGGCCGAGTCTCCTTCTGCCCCACTGAGCGCATACTGATCGACGAAGTCGGCGACCGAACGTGCCATCCGTTCCGATACGACGACGCGATCATCCTCTATCGTGACGATCGGCTGCTTGGGCTGCCAAGCATCACGAAACGTCTTTTCGATCAGGAGCTTGGTGAGAGTCACGGTGACTGTCACCTTCCCCACGCGGTGCATGGCGTTGTTGGCATACACCTGCATCTCTGCTTCGGGATGATACGCCACCACGGCCGTAATCGGCGATTGACGCGCAAGCTTGATCTCGACACCATCAGTAGAGACCCATGTTACGAAAGGATCAGTCTCGTCTCCGACGGCCGGAAACCAATCAGCCCGTGGCGCATCTTGCCGCAGCCGCGACTGATTGATACAGCCACCAAGCAGTAGTGAGCACAGCAGCAACAACGTTACACTTCTGGTCGTATGAGTGATCATACAAATCCTCCTTTCCTCTGGTTTTGTGCGTTTTTGCCAATTTATTTATATCCCACGCCCGTCGGCAGAGCAACCTTACGGGTTTGATTCTTCAACTTCTACCTTCTCAACTTCTTCTGGCTCATCTTCCTCACTTTCTTCTTCGAGATCTTGTTCTTTAGATTCATCAGATTCTTCACTGTCGTCTTCTTCTTCAACTTCCTGTTCTTCTTCATGCTCTGACTCCCCTTCGACATGATCTTCCTGTTCTTCTTCCGACTCTTCTGCTCCACTTTGAGTCTCATCGACAATTTCTCCCGCTTCATCATCTTCAGACTCTTCCTCCTCGGTCAGGTGAGCTGTTTCAGACTCAGCTTGATCGCCTGCCCCTCCTTTGTGACGCTCAACTTCTTCCTCTTCGTCATCTTCCTGCGCTTCTTCATCGTCCTCGGATTCTGCTTCGTGATCATCTTCATCATCAGACACTTCAAGTTCATGCTCGCTCTCAACCACTTCCCTATCTTCATTTTTTTCAGAGAGACTCGTCAATCGAGCGACGGTTGCTTCGGCAGCTTCTGGTGCAAACTTGAACTGTGGCTCAGTGCTTGAAGCAACTTCACTGATCTCACTAACTTCTTCTGGCTGCATTTCTGACTCAGTAGTTGTTGGGGTGACAATCTCAATCTCTGGCAGGTGTTGATTTCCCCCAGCAGGTTGCAGCATTACTTCTGGCGACGGGTCTACTTCAGGGGTATTGTTCATCTGCGTCAACGCACTTATGAAGCCTGTCGGATGTCCATACATGCTAAACGAAGCCACCCCCACCAAAAAGACTATTCCTAAAGCTGAAGCAGCGACCATATAAGCAAACGAGGGAAACGGCGACTTCACCGGTGCATCTGCAGTCTTCACCGCACTCCAAATTACCTCACGATCTGCCTGAGTAAATGATGGCCGTGCCTGTTCTACTTGAGTAATTGTCCGTTCAATCTTTTTCATACCTAACTAACTATGTTTGCCCTAGCTTAGACTGCAGCATCTTCATTGCTCGATGATGTCTTGTGCGCACCGCGCTTTCGTTCATATCGAGCAGCGCAGCGATCTCTGCGAACGTACACCGAGACCAGTGCCGCAAAATAATGATCTCGCTCGCAGTTTCCTCCAATTCTCGCAATGCATTTCGCACATCAATTGCATCAGCCTGCGTTATATCATTCCCGTGCTCATCTGGCACCGTGTGTTCCTCAAATTCATTCACCTGCTGCTCGAACCGTTGTTTCTCGCGATGATAGTGCTTCGCCAATTTTCGCCGCACGATCGTAAATAAAAATGCATAAAAAGTAGCTTCGCTCTGATACTGAAAGGATCCACGCAGCGCAGCAAATAAATCAATACAAACATCCTGCGTAAGATCGATCGCTTGTTCTTTCACGTGTGTACGCAAGGATATATAGTTGTATACCAACTCGACTATGCGGTCATAGAGTTTGCGAGCAGCTTCTTCATCGTGTTGCGCACACAACGTTACCAGCTCTTCGAGGTTGTCTTGCATTGCCTCATTCATGGAACTCTACTCTATACTATGATGGCAACTTTTGGCAAAATGTTACATCACCTTACTTTGCGTGTATTTGCCACATTGATATGTTGTGGTCTGATAGGAATGTCTTGTAACAAATGCACAACCCATCTCCATTACAAAGCTACAAGAAGGAACTCTTCTTTGTTTATATCGTAATCAATTGTATTTATGCGAGTAGCTACCACTCACAGTCCCGGCTCGATCTTTGCCTTATTGGCAAGCGCGCTGTTGTTTTTATTCACCGCCAACTTAGCACACGCGTACACTTATGACGTTGCTACAGAAAAGCCATGGACAGATGGCGCAACCACCGTCGACACGAGCCAAACCGTCCAGGTTCGCGCGTATGTCCCTGGTTCACACGCCCTTTCATACCGCAGCATGACCGTCTACTCAAGCAACACCACCGCTGGTAGCAACTCTCTCGGCGACACCGTCGGCTACGTATACAACATCTACGGCACCTCACCAGCATGGTTTAAGGGCTACGACGGTACTGGCGGCAGCATCAACTACCCAACCTATCAAGTTATGCGCACGCGCCTCAATGATGTAAACGATGATCGCCTCGCGGTTGGAGAGTACGTACAGGTGGGTGCCTCAACCCACGCCTTTGTGTACGATCACGTATACAGCAAGTTCACACAACTCGACGCTATCGAACCAACACTGATGACTGCGGTTGGCATCAACAACGCCGGACAAGTTATCGGCGCTCAGAAATGGAGCACCTACAACACCCAACAAGGCTACGTGTATGATTGTCAAAATGGCCGCGTCGACATCACTGTTCCAGGCGCAGCCTACACCATTCCACAAGCCATAGACGAAGCTGGCAACATCTACGGAACCTTTAGCCACCCAGATCTCACCGAGACATACTTCATTGCTCACCCAGAAACTGATCCAGCTGATATCTCCTGCTCACTGGTCGGCTGGGACGACACGTTCAAGCCAGTCAAGTTCCGAACTACCCCGATCACCTTTGAGCTTGATGGCGATGTGGCACACAGCATGGTAATCGCTGATTTTAATGGTCGCGGCAAGAACGACATTCTCGTAGACTACGGTGAGTACACTGTTGTGCTCTACAAAGCTGAGAGTAAGTTCACCAACAAGAAAAAGTACACAGGCATGACTCTCCAGCAAGTGATCGATACGTACTATCCTGACGTAGAGATTCCAACCTTCACTGACGTAAACAACGATGGCATTGATGATGAGATCAATACAGAGTACATCTATGTCGACAGTTTCAGCCTCGGCAAGGGTGATGGCACTTTCTACTACGTACCGCAAGCACTGCCTGCTGGCACACGAGCACTCACTGACATAAACAACGACGGCTATCTTGATATCGTGCAGATTGACGGACAGTTTGTGAACGTGTACTACCAGCGTGTACCGGTCACCACAACCACAACTGTCACTGATCCAGCGCCGACTACTGAACCGGCTCCAACTGACACAACCACAGTGACCGATCCTGCTCCGGTTGATACCACCGTCACAGACCCGGCGCCAGTCGACACCACACCGACCGACCCAGCGCCAACTGAACCTGATCCAGCAGACCTAGCGCCAACTTACACTGATCAGGAAGCACCGTACGCAGCTACACTCAACGCAGCGTACCCAGGCATGACCTTGGTCAAGATCAGTATCGAAGACGATGGCAGTGCCGACTTCAAGATCACCTTTGCAGGAGAAACTATCGAAGGTTTCATGAGTAGCGCAACTGAGATCACTGAAATTGCAAACTAACAAACAAAGCAACGATCAAAAAAAACACCCGGCGTGCCGGGTGTTTTGCATTTGTCAGCAGACTTCAGGATAGTACTCCTGACGGAGTTGCATCCACAGCTTGCCGAGCATATTCTCTCCTTTCCAATCAGGACCACGACCCCAAAAGGAATCCTTCTCGGAGTTTTCGATGAGCTCGGCTGAGCCGCTCTTCCGTAACTGCTTTTGCACATACTCGTGCTGCACCAGCTTGGCACGGATGATCGACAGCATTACATCGATCTTCTGGTCGTGCCAACCAGGACGGATGCGATTTTCGTACTTACGCGCCAGCATGAGCGCATCATACGCAGAGCGAGCCGCATGGATCTCGTCGATAATGTACGGATCGTCGAACTTTGCAGCTTGATACGCATGTTCGGAAGTCATCCACGTGCAACAAGCCCAATCAACCATGAAGGCCGAAAAATTTGAGAACACATAGCCGAATTCGCCGGCATAGAACAGTACCCGTTCCATAGCTTCCTCCTGTTGTGCGGGCAGGGCAATACTATGCCACATAATGATATATACACAACCCATACGAACATGAGAGATTATCGATAGATCAAATTCCATATTATACTAGCTTCATGAAACAACAGACCGAGGATCGACTGTTTGTCATCAGTATGTGGTGGCGGATTGCGTATGGTGCACTTCGCATCGTACTTGGTCTTGCGGTCCTAAAGGTGGTAGGGATGCCTGTGATTGACGTGATCACCACCCTACTCCATCACGAGCTCGTGACCGATCCTCAAGACGCATTGTATTCACTCGCACACTCGTTCTTCGCACATCACCCACTGTACATTTCTTACTTCATGGCTTTTTATCTGATCTTCTGGGGAGTCACCGATGTCTTTCTGTCCTACCACCTCATGCACTACCGACGCTGGGCATTTCCTGTGAGCTTAGTCTTGATCGGAGGTTTCGTCTGCTACGAACTGTTTCGCTTTTCGCACACCCACTCTCTCATTTTGCTTGGTGTGATGTGTATCGACACACTGATCTTGTGGCTAGTCTATGATGAATACAAGAAACTTCCCTTAAAGGAAGCTTTGGTCACTTCCAACGAAACTGATGTAGACCACACACTCACCCCTTCGCAAGAATAGCTTTGAGGTATACACTAGAATCATATGAAATCAGCAATAATGGTCACGCTGGTACTCTTCATTTTTTTGGTCTTATTCTTTTGTACGCTGCTTTGGCCACACAAAAGCGAAGCGCCTACCACACCGATCGCAGACACTTCAGCTGAAACCCCAACTGACACCTCGCTTATCCATGTCTTTACTCCGCAACCACAAGCGGCAGTAAGCAGTCCAGTATCGCTCAGTGGTGAAGCTCGTGGGTATTGGTTTTTCGAAGCGTCTGCTCCAGTAGTGGTGGTCGACTGGGATGGGCGGATCATTGGTGAAGGATACGTGACTGCTGAGGGAGAATGGATGACTGAAGACTTTGTGCCGTTTTCGGGGACAATCGATTACACTCTTCCAGTCGATTCGTACAGTGCTAGTGGCACCATCATTTTCCACAAAGACAATCCATCAGGATTGCCAGAACACGACGCTGCATTTGAAGTTCCAGTACTACTCAACTAATCGACCACAAGAACACCCTAAGTACACTTTGCGAGCCTAGAACCTTCTGATACCCTTACTGCTAGCTGAAGGCTCTTTTCTACAATCAGCTGTGGTTATGAACGCGATCAAACAACTGAAAACATGTAACTACTAGGAGACGCTGAAATGCACGAGAAACAATCGGCACTAGCCACCTTCTTCGACAACGTCCGGCTGCCGGACTGGATGCTTCTGCCGTCGATCATAACTGTCATGGGCGTAATCTTCTTCGTAACCCACCATTACCTCAGCCTCGGTGTTGGAAGCATCATCCTCGTCGCTGCATTGATCGGCTGCGCGGTCAGCGGGCGACCTGCTGGATACAGTCCACACTGGGACATCGGTATGCCGCACCAAGAGAAGCCTGGCGGCACTCCGGTCCGTAAGCAACCGAATCTGCACATTCCACGTGGAAACATCATGAAACGTTGCACTGTGTAGAATGCAAGCCGGCCTTTGCGTAAGCTTAGGCCGGCTTTTTGCTAGATTGCGTATTATTTGTTTTTTAGTGAAAATGTGTTATAATATTAAAAGAATTTCGAAGATGGAGAAGCTCTATTGCACATACGCAAAACAAACCGGTTCTGGTTAAACCTCTTCTGCATATTCCTCTCCTACCGGAGAGAAGAGGGGGTCTATGACCTGCGACGGACAGGATCCTGGAACGGATTCCTGCCAATTCTCAAACATTGGGGACTCATCACTCAGGAAGAGCTTAATGGATTCTACAAGAGAACTGCCCTCACCGACTACATGGACGGGCAAACCACCTTCAAGCGTTTTGAGGGTACACATCGCCACGAACAGATCTTCGGTGCAAAAACACCACTCTGCGCGGTGATCTCGCCTACCGACCCGTATGGCTGGATCAATGCGAGACTTGGCATCATCATTGATACTAAGCTCGTGCTGACCGACAATGGCCTCCGAATGATTCGTCGGTTGGAGGCAAAGCACGAAGACATCATCACACGCCAAAAGGTAGACGAGGCAATACTCGCAATCTACGGACCTAAGTCCGAACGAGAATTCAACGTCTACGCCTACCTGGCAAGTCGCGAAAAAGCCAACGACCGTCGCCAAGAAATGGCCCGCGCTCGGGGCATTCGCAGAAAAAAAGGATAACGTCCCTTCAGTTGCTGGCAGCATTGCCAGCAACTTTTTTATTCTCCACGTTTTTGACTTGAAATTACTGGAAAAATACACCATAGTACCGACAAACGTTCTTCAATAAGCTGATCAATCGCGGGAGTTAGGTCATGTTTCCTCACAAAATATTCTTTGATGGAGTTGAAGCCGAAAAAAGTGATTCTCGTGCACTCGCGCTCAGGACATTGTTTGCTTCTTCTTTTCCGTTCCACGATGTTGAGTGCTACTCGATACGCAGTCTGCTGTATGCACTACGGTACTGTGGCAGAGATCGTCAACTCGAGATCTGCCAACTTCGCCCGAAACTGGCACGAAAAGAAATCGAAAACACGAACCAAAACTACTTGTACTGGGACAACCAACTCTTCCCGGTAGACAGTGACCGAACTGCCGACTTGATCACAGACATCTTCGATGCGCTGTTGAATACATACCCGGAGGTGAAGGAAGTGTTGTTTGAGCTCGACCAGAACGAGATAGTGATTGAGTTCAACCAGGCTGACAGCGCACAACTACCGCTTACGCTCGAAGGATTCATGAAACAATTCGATCGCCTGCGGCAGAAAGCATTTCTGGATACTGACTTGATTGTTGCACCAGGAGAGTTCAATAGGATCTGAAGATGAACACCTGTCCCGCATAGAGCGGGACTTTTTGATTTGACCGGTTCTGTGCGGCCGGGCCCTTCGGGCCCAGCCGTGCTATCATGCCACCAATGAAATCATACGCCCTCTGCACCCCAACCACCCCAGAACTCATTGAAGTCTACGGTGAGAAGCATCATATCAGCGATTTTTTACTCAAGCTCTACACCAGCCCGCAAGAAGATTCTTACGCCGAATCAAAGTCTCTACCGATCTTCGCTGTTGCCGACGGTGTCACGCTCGACTTCAAAAAACTTCTTCTCACTGGTCGCCCCTACCCTGACCCATCGCCTTCGGGAGCAGTCGCCAAACTCTTCTGCAAGGAGGTCGTTGAACAAGCCGAAAAACTATACGAAGCATTTACCAAAGAAAGCATCATCGAAATCTTTGCTGCTGCCAACGAGAAAGTACGTGAACACAACGACTTCATCGGAGAAGTGATCATCTCCGGCAATATCACCGAGAAGTACGCAGCTACCGGCAGCTGTATGGTCATCAGAGAAAACACCGTCTACTGGATGCGTATCTGCGATGCATACTTCGCACACTTTAATGCAGACATGCAGCTCAAGCAGATCACCAGCGGCTCTTGCGACCCGTACGCAGTTATTAATGGTGATCCCGAGATGCAGCAATACATCGAGTCTGGCTCAAGTGAGATCGAACCAGGCGACAAACTTTTCCTGTTCACTGACGGCTTTCAAGAGCATTTCAAAGAGCCTGAGTTTCTAGATCTGTTCCGAACATTTGATGAATCACTTCGTACACGCATCAAGGATTACTCAGCCAAGATGAACCTGATTGATCCTCAACGCTTCGGTCACGAGCAAACCATCATTGCTGTTGAAGCATAAACACACACCATTTGTCTTCCTTGTAACTTTCCTGCTAGACTCTTCGGTACGGAAGCGTGCCAGAGTGGTTGAATGGGGCGCTCTCGAAAAGCGTTGTATCCTTCATCGGGTACCGAGGGTTCGAATCCCTCCGCTTCCGCAAGACATGTCATAATGTACACATGCGTGTAAGTGCAATTTTTAAATTACTTGTTGGTATTGCACTTGCAGTCAGCGCACTAGCGCAACTATTCCAGCATGAGACCTGGTGGTTTATTCAAAATGTGAATCTCATCTTCCACGAAGCCGGTCACTGGATCTTCGGTATATTCGGTGACTTCATTGGATTGATCGGAGGGAGCTTGCTCGAGATACTAATACCACTTATTGTCACCCTACATTTTGTATTACAACGCCACTGGATCAGCGTAGCCTTTGGTGCTTGGTGGTCATCAACTGCGTTTCTCAGTGTCAGTATTTATGCAAGCGATGCTCAAGAGCGCCTCCTTCCCCTACTCGGGGGTGATAGTGTCCTGCACGACTGGTATCACATTCTTTCTCGGTCACATCTCTTGCCGTACGACGATCTGGTTGGATATGTCTTTTGGTTGTGCGGGCTCGGTATGGTCGCAATGCTTATTTTCTTTCTCGTGAAAGACCAGCACATACAAACATTACTCAACCGTCACACTCTTCGCTAGGTTACGTGGTCGATCGACATTAAGACCCTTTTCAATACCGATGTAGTACGCCAAAAGTTGGAGCGGTACTGTAGTCACGATCGGCTGCAGGATCGGGTGTACTTTAGGAATATAGAGCACATCATCAGCGACTGATCTGATCTGCTGATCTCCTTCGGTAGCGATCGCCAAGACAGGTGCTTTACGAGCTCGAACCTCTTCGATATTGGAGATCATTTTTTCATATACGTCGTCTTTTGGTGCCAAGGCAATGATCGGGAAGTTTTCATCGAGCATTGCGATCGGACCATGCTTCAGCTCACCGCCCGCATAGGCTTCGGCGTGTATATACGTAACCTCCTTAAGCTTGAGCGAACCTTCGTGTGCGATCGCGGTGTGAAGCTTGCGACCGATGAACATTGCATCGCGATACTGTGCATATTTCTTTGCGACAGCTTTGATGTCGTCGGTGTTTTGTAAATATGCTCTGAGTGTGTCTGGAAGCTTCTCGAGTTCTGCAGCGATCTGCTTCCCTTCTTCACGCGAGAGACCTTTCTCTCGACCAATGAGCAGCGTAAGCAGTGCGAAAACAGTCAGCTGCGAAATGAACGCTTTGGTGGAGGCTACTGCGATCTCTGGACCAGCGTGATTGTATACACCTGCATCGGTCTCACGAGCGATGGTCGAGCCAACGGCATTCACCACCCCAAGTGTGAGCAAGCCCTGTTCTTTCGCAGATCGCAGTGACGCGAGTGTGTCGGCAGTCTCTCCTGACTGCGTCACCGCGAGAACTGCACTGTTTTTCACCGGCAAATTTCGCTTGTAGCGGTACTCGCTCCCAAGCTCTACCTCGACTGGCAAGCCAGCATACTCTTCAAGCATGTAGCGCCCGACCAAGCCAGAGTAGTACGCAGAACCACAGCCGACGATCACGAGTCGATTGAGCGACGTAAGCTGCTCGAGCACCCCCTCAAGACCACCAAGCTTCGCCCGGCCTTTTTCGGTCTGCAAGCGACCTCGGATAGTGTTTTCGATCACTTCTGGACCTTCAAATATCTCTTTGAGCATGAAGTGGTCGTACCCCTGCTTTTGCACTGCTTCCATATCCCACTCCACTTTTTCTGGTTGCTTGTCGCGACGCTTGCCACCGATCGTGAAGATCTCGTAGCTATCCTTAGTGACGATCGCACACTCCCCGTCTTCGAGGAAAACCACGTCCTTTGTGTGCGCGAGGAGGGCGGATGGATCGGAAGATACTAGATTGCCGTCGGCACCAAGACCGATCACGACTGGACTACCAAGCCGAGCGGTAATGATCGTGTCTGGATCGTGATTGGAAGTAACCAAAATGCCGTATGTACCACGCACCATGCCGAGTGCTTCTTGGACCGCAGCCAGTAGATCACCGCGATTTCGTGTGCCAATAAGCTTGATCAGCACTTCTGTATCAGTATCACTCTCAAAGGTCACGCCGCGCATGCGGAGACCTTCGCGCAGTTCTTGGTAGTTTTCGATAATGCCATTGTGGACCACAGCAATATTGCCAGTCATATCTAGATGTGGGTGTGCGTTGCGTTCGGTCGGTACACCATGGGTTGCCCAGCGTGTGTGCGCAATACCGGTTGTACCTGGGATACTTGCTGGCACTTTAGCAGCGAGATTGTCGATCGGACCAGCTGCTTTGATCGGCGTACTGCCGGGCACAAAGATGCCTGCAGAGTCGTAGCCACGGTACTCGAGTGTGCGCAACCCTTCTAGTAAGATCGGTGATGCTGTTCTTGTCCCTACATACCCAAAGATTCCACACATAGATAATTTGTTATAGCGTATATGCTATATAGTACCACTGTTCCTGGAAGAAAGTTTCATGGAGAAAAAGCCGGCGGCCGAAGACCCGCTTTCTCTTCCATCCTGCATAAATCCTCCTGCCTGATGATTCCAGAGGCGTTCGTAGACACCACCGGCATGAGACAAAGAATCATGATCACCATCTTCAATGATACGACCATTTTCCATTACGATGATCCGATCCATTTTGCGCAAAGTCGAGAGTCGGTGCGCGATCGCGATCACCGTACGACCTTCCATCAGGTTCTCAAGCGCCTTCTGGATAGCTACCTCACTTTCACTATCAAGCGCCGAAGTCGCTTCGTCAAGCACCAAGATCGGTGCGTCCTTCAGCATCGCGCGTGCGATCGCAATGCGTTGCTTCTGTCCACCCGAGAGTTTTACTCCTCGCTCACCCACGAGCGTTTCGTAGCCGTCTGTTAACTCAGAGATAAAGTCATGCGCCTGCGCTTTCTTGGCCACTTCGATGACTTCCTCAGTAGTCGCGTTTGGATTCCCATACAAGATATTGTCTCTGATACTCCGATGGAACAGCGCTGGCTCTTGCGGCACCACCGCGATCGCTTGTCGGAGTGAATCTTGCGTCACCTGTGCAATATCCTGCTCATTGAGCTTGATCGCACCGGCCTGGACATCATGCTGCCGGAGTAACAACGACACAAAGGTCGTCTTCCCTGCACCCGAGCGTCCCACCAAGCCAAGCCGCTGCCCGGAAGGAATGTCGAGTTCAAAGTCTGTGAATACCTGATTACCATCAAACGCAAAGCCGACCTGCTGCCAAGAGATACCTGACTGTTCAGTCTGTAGCTCCACTGCGCCAGGGACATCGACGATCTCATACGGCACAATGATCTCCTCCAAGCCTTCCTGCATTTCACCGATCGTGCGAGCAGTCGCATTAAAGGCACGGCCAATAAAGGTCAGCGTACCGGTGATCTGTGAATAGAGCGCAAGGATCAAGACCAGCTCACCGGTCGTTACCTCGCCAGCCTGCCAGCCACTCACGAGCGACCAAAACATTGCCAATGAGAAGAGAAAGAGAATGACTCCGTTGATAAAGAGCATCTTTTCAGTGTATCCCCAGCTCCGATTGCTCGTATCCTTGAGGGCGGTGGTGTACGTGCCAAGTACCGACTCTTCATTGCGGCCGCGCGCATACTGACGCACTGCCTGCACGTTGGAGATCGTGTCGACCAGTCGCGCACGGTGCTGCGTCGAGGCATCCGCCATTGCGCGTGAGCGGCGTGCTTTCTCGTCTGCCATCTTGCGATTGATCACAATGATAACCACGATCAACACAAAGAAAATAAAGAATGATTTCACATCAACTGCCAAGATGAATCCGAGTGTCACTATGAGTGACACTATTGAATTTAGATGAGTCCAAAGAATCTCCGGAATAAGCTGATCGACTGCTCCTTGAACGTTGTTCACCTTACTCATCAGCGAACCAGAGAAACGGTTAATGAAAAATGAGTGGCTGTGTTTGAGCAAATACTTCGTGAGCTCATCATAGCCATACTTCTTCACCCCCGTTACCCAGCGCCGTGCCACAAAGGCACTTCCTCGAAACAGCAGCTGCCCCACAAAACTCAACGCTGGATACGCCAGTGCAAACCACATCGCCGCTTGATAATTGTTTGATTCAACCGCGTCAACAATCAACTTAAATATGTACGCCGAACCCTGCTCAAGCGCAGATCCAAGGATCACCAATAAAAACGCCCCCGCAGCCCACCACTTAAATGGCTTGGTGACATACCAAAAGTACCGAAACGGTGTGTTCGGAAGAGTTTCTACTAGGTTGTCTTTTGGTTTTTGCATATGGTAAAAGAGACGGATAAATAAGCGTTTTCTTACAAAAGTACGTTAAAATGATAGTATTAGGTCATATTACAGCCTTAGATATTCAACACCATGAAAGAGTTCAGCGGAATCCCAACCCAAAATGGAATGCCTTCCATTTCAAATATATTTAAAGATCAACACGAGCAAATGATCATGACGCCTGCTTACGAACAAGCAATAGCTGTACTGGAACAAAAAATTAACATTGAAGATTTCGCTGACACCTATTCAGAGGAACTTATGGGTAAATGTCGTGATTATGTAGATAAGCGCGAGTCACAGTTTGCACACAAGCGAGCTACAAACGAAAGCTGGGCCAGAGCTGAGGTGTTTGGTAAAACACTAGAAGCCATCCTACATGACCAGATCAATCAAGGGATCTTTGGAGAAGATGTGCGCGGGGTGTCAACATCAACATTTGATGATTACTATGCAGGTATTGATGAAGTTATTGAGCGCTATGGCCCAGATGGATCTACGTACATCGGTTGTGCTTTAGACTTCACTTTTGGTAATCCAAATAACAAAATTGATAGTGTCTGTGCAGACATACAAGCTGGTAAACTAAGAGATGTAACGTTTTACGAGTCACCATTTGGAAATCCGCCACTTATTCACGGGAAACTGCAAGGAATACCCAAAGTAATTGTTGGGGTTGATGCGCCACACCTGTTACAACTTGCTCAGCAGTGGACTGAAGGCGACTCTCAAGTTCTCGAGCATAACCAACTCTTTCTTTCTATTCTCAGACAAATCCAAATGCAATCTGAGGTATATAGTATTATCGCAAACCGTTACCACCAAAAAGAAGTTGCTGAGCGATACGAAAAAGTTCACTCTGCCATTACAAAATTGTACACTGAGTTAAAGGAGCAGCGTGCAGTAGTAGCACTTGACCCACAGATCACAGGTGATGGTGTTCATCGTGCCATTACGGAGCGCATGCATCAACTCATTAGTGCAAAATGAAAAATGCCTCTGCCGAGAAAACCGACAGAGGCATTTGGTCGAAAGAAACAGATCAGTTATTATGCAAGTTTTTTGTCGCACGAGAACTCGCACGGCAATCTTCGAGACAAAACTCATAGAGTTTCATAACTGCCAAGGCGGCTTCTGATGAATCGTTTTGCCCGACATCTGCCAGACGCACTTTATCACCAGCGATAATTGCAGCTGCGTACTCTTCCACGTTCTGCTTGGCCTCGTCTGCCAACCGGATCAAATTTTCGTATAGAGTTTCTGAAACAGCCAACCATTGTTGCCCAACATGCAATATGCGAGCCGGGGTTTTCTTCGGCACAGTTATTACCTCGCGGAATTGAACAAATTCACAAGAAAATACTACATTAAGCTAGTTCTGTCAAGAATTATTACCTGCTGCTAAAATTGCAGAACTTACCATTTTCGCTATACTGTCTAAGCTCGATTGAGTCTTACAGGTTGTCCGGTTAGCTCAGCTGGTAGAGCGCTACATTGACATTGTAGAGGTCACAAGTTCAAGTCTTGTACCGGACACAACGGTAAAACCCGGCTCTGCCGGGTTTTAGTATACAAACTGTTTTGCATACGTGCCGTTGTGTCAGGCGGAAGCATGTATTTTGCTTACTTCCTGAAGCAAAATACAGCTGAGCCGGGGCAGCAGGTACTTATAAACGAAGTGAATTAGTAACCTGCGCCACAAAATAAACAAGAGCGGCGGCCCTTCGGGCCGCCGCCTTTGTTTAACCTTCCCTACACTTCTCTACCGAGCGCAATCTTTGCCGCCTTGATCGCAGATTCTTTTGAAGCTGCAACAAAGAGAAATACGTTCTTGTGACAAAAAACCGCATCTTCAATACCAGTTACTTCAGCGAGTGCACCATCACGCAAACCACCCCACTCTTTCGGAAAATCAACTCGTGACTCAAACACAACTTCACCAGTCGGAATCGTCGATGCTTTCCATTTCTTCTTGGTTGTGTCTGATGGATATACAACCATTCGCACGTCCGGATACTGAATAAACATATGTCGATCGATCGGATCCTCAAAGACCAGCAGCTCTTTATCTTCAGCGGCCTGATATCCAGACTCAGCTACCTGCCGCACCGCCTCTGAAGCCTGTGCGTGCGCAATGATCCTCATGAGCAGTTGCTTCGCAAATTCTACTGCCTCGGCAAAAGCGGCATCATTTTCGTGTTCACTCCCCCACACCGGACGAAAGGCGCTGAGTACACTAAAAAGTTCGTACGGCGCTACTCCGCGGTCATTGAGTTCATAGAGCGCAATGCCATTGTCTCCTGCATCAACCGGCTGGACGATCTGCGCATCGATCTGGTCCGAGATCTCTTTTGAACCACAGATCTGCTCTCCATACTCACGCCAGACCAAGCCAAATGCTGCGTACGGAATACCGTTCTCACGAGCTGGAATACCGTTTTGATGGTGATCAAAGCGCTGTGTCGCTGGATCAAACCGATCTCCAACATCAACTACCCAATCTGCTTTATCAATCTCATCACGCTCTCTAGTGCGAATGATCTTAATTGGCTCTTCGGCTAAAAGTATCTTGATGGTGGCTACTGCCAATACGTCATCGGGATGGAAACTACCATCGTGCGTTACAACTGTCTGCATGTCGGATACTATACACCCGATAGACTAATTTGTGTCTTTTTCGTATAGTGCTTTTATGTTGATATTGTCGATCGAAACATCATGTGACGAAACCGCAGTCAGCCTCGTCGAGGCCCGCGGTGATTTTCCGCACGCAACCTACGAAGTGCTTGGTGATGCACTCTGGAGCCAGATCGATGTTCATCGTGAGTACGGCGGCGTGTTCCCCGCTCTCGCGAAGCGGGAACACGCCGCCACGATCGTACCCATGCTCGAAAAAGCGATCAAGGAATCCGGGCTGGCAGCTCATGAGTACACACCTGGACTTGATCAAGAGACCGAGGCAAAAGTGCGCGAACTGTTAAATCGTGAGCACGGTCTCGCCGATCAATTACTCACCTTCCACCGAGAACATGGTTCGTTTCCGATTCATCTGATCGCTGTCACGAGTGGACCGGGGCTCGAGCCAGCCTTATGGGTGGGTGTGAATTTTGCCAAAGCGCTCGCACTTTTGTGGGACACACCGATCATCCCAACCAACCACATGGAAGGTCATGTGCTGGCCAGCATTTATGATGCCGATCGAGACAATCAACTTTCAGATATTTCTTTCCCCGCCATTTCGCTCCTGATCTCTGGTGGACACACTGAGCTCATCCTTATGAAGAACTGGGGTCAGTATGAAAAGATCGGACAGACTCGAGACGATGCGGTCGGTGAGGCGTTTGATAAAGTCGCACGCTTAGTGGGAATCCCATACCCCGGCGGGCCAGAGATCTCACGGCTGGCAGCAGAGGCCCGAAAACGAAAACTCCCTGCCTTTACAGAACTCCCGACACCAATGCTCCACTCCGGCGATCTCGACTTTTCGTTTTCGGGCCTCAAGACCGCGGTACGTTATGCAGTACAAGACCGCACCATGACTCAAGATGAAATCGCTGCACTCGCTCGGGATTTTGAAGATGCGGTTGCTACAGTACTCGTGAAAAAGACCTGTGATGCACTGGAGGAGTATGGCGCACAAACTCTGATCGTCGGTGGTGGTGTAAGCGCCAATCAATACATCAAACGAACGATGGAAGCCAAACTACTCACTGACCTACCAGATGTCACCTGTTACTTCCCGCCGCCAGGACTCTCAACCGACAACAGCATCATGATCGCCCTTGCGGGCCATGCCAAAGCATCAGGAGCAATCGCACCAAACGCGACAGATGTGATCAGAGCTGATGGAAATAAGAGTTTAGCATAAATACAAAAGGCGGCCGGAGCTTTCTTTGCTCCGGCCGCCTTTGTATGAAAACTAAATCTTTACCATACCTTCCCGCAATACCTCCACCCCACCCCCCACACACCGCACTACCGTAGAAGCCTGCCCTTCTCGAACTCCACCATCGATCACTTTCGTGATCATGTGTGCCCGCTCGCCAAACTGCGCAAGTATCTCAGCGGGCGATGCTGCCGTCGGCTCACCATGGACATTCGCACTTGTGCAGGTAAGCGGCACACCATCACTTTCTTTCATGTACTCAGCGATCAATTGCTGTGCGAGCGAATCAGATGAGATGCGGAAACTCACTGTGTCATCGGCGGCGCGGCAGTACACTGGCACCACGTCACTCGCCGCAAGCACCAACGTCAGTGGCCCCGGCAAATACCGCTCTACCAGCTGCCGCGCCGCCTCCGTCACCACCCCCAGCCGCTCAATATCACCAAGATCACGCACCAACCAACTCGCGGTTTGTGCGGTTTCTCTCGCCTTAAGTACACACAAATGCTCCCACGCAGCTTGATCAAATGCGTTGACTCCAAGCCCGTAAATAGTCTCAGTTGGGTATAGAATTATCTCTGTCATGTGTTCGCAGTATACAACCAATACACGCAAGGGGTAACCCTTGCGTGTATTGGTAAAAAAGTATATAAAAGCACCAGCTCGCGGCCATGGCCGCCCCCTCGTTCAAACTACCCACAGTGGATCAGCGAACCTTCACCCGATCATTCGATCCGGGTGTTTTCCCCAGGTACGCTGATCCACTGTGTGCGGTTTGGTTCGGTTCTCTGACCACTGATTGTTAGTTCTACTTGCTACGTATCATACCTCATTTTTCCACAACCCTCGGTTGACAAAATTTTTTTGTGTATCTGACTATGCTGTTTTTTTGACAGTTGCCAAGACAGGTATATCATTGTAAGTAACAAGTGATACTTGGAGGGGAAACCAAGTCGACTCGCTTCATGTGTGTGGCTTATGTGTGTTTCCATTCAAACTGCATATGTTTTCTCAGCCAATACCAGCTGTCTTCCTGCGTGCCAACGCGGGTTTTTGTTTTCTCATTTTTTCTTCTCGTTTTAAAAACATGACCTGTACCGTTCACGGATCAGAACAGACCTCTATCCGTTCCCGTCTGTGAACAGTACCGAACGAGTTTGTACCGTTCACAGATCGACCTGTTTCTTCGTGGGATGTAGAGAAGAAAATTGGCCGAGCATCATTAAAAGGAGGTAATACGCAAATATAAATATGACTAGAACAACTACTCGAGTGTTGTCTGTCGCCCTTGCTGCAGTAATGGCTTTGGCAACATTCTCACTTTATACGTTCCAGGCTGCTGCTTACGACAATCACCGTGGTGGTGACGACGGAGACAGCACCTCAGTATCAACCAACAACAACGCTACTGTTGTAAACAATGTAGACATTAGCGCAAAGACTGGTGGTAATGAAGCAGAAGGTGGAGACGGTGGTCGCGGTGGTGATGGTGGCGACGCAAGTCGTGGCACCGCAGGTGCTGGTGGCAATGGTGGTCGCGGTGGTGATGGTGGCACCATCACTACTGGCGTAGCTACTGCTCTCGGCTCGATCTACAACGATGTGAACTACACCAGCGTTACTGTTGAAGGTTGTGGCTGCGACGAGGAAGAGCCACTTCTCTCACGTTTCATGTTCTTCGGCAATGACGAAGACGGAAACAAGATCCGCGTTTCAACTCACAACAACGCGATGGTAACCAACAGCCTCGACGTTGACGCCAAGACTGGCTACAACGAGGTTGATGGTGGCGATGGAGGTAGCGGTGATGACGGAGGAAACGCTGGCGACCGACATGACCGTAGCAAGTACTCATGGAATCTCTGGTTCAACTGGTTCAACAGTAGTACTGGGGGCGACGGCGGTAATGGTGGCGCTGGCGGACATGGCGGCACTATCCGCACCGGCGAGGCATACGCAGCTGGTGATGCAACTAACCTTGTAAACACCACTGTAGTACGTGTACTTAATGGCGCTGAGGAGGCACCAGAGGTATAGCCGACCTCTGACCGTGGCAGGAGAGGACTTTGTCCTCCCCTCCACTCAGACCTGGTCCACCGCTTCAGGACAAGGTCTGAGCGAGGGAATCAATCATATGCTCAACACAAGATCACAGACACACTTCAGACAGTCACTGCTTCTCGCAGCGATCTTGTTGTTTCCAATGACACTACAGGCAGAGACGGTCATCTCAAACTCTATCTCTGTTAGTGCCGACAACGGTACAAGCCAGGCCACAGTACAGACAGTGGTCAATGGTGAGACAATCGTAGACTGGACGGAAACAAGTAGTTCATCGATCTCGTATAGCGAGACGACGGTAGATCCTTCGAACTCAATTACCAACACCACCGAAACAGCTGACGCGTCGGTCGAGCGCGCTCAGCTTGAGATGCTTCTCAAGCAATTACAAAAGCTAATTTCTCTATATGTCACGCTCACTACCCTTTAATGCCGTGGCACTATACACGGCCAGTCTGCTACTCATTGGATCTCTGTTCTTGCAGGCTATCTTCCCTACCATTGCGTACGCAGTTGAAGACACTGAAACGACTGAAGCTCCAGCCGCAGCAACCGAACCAGAAACTCAATCACAAACTGAGGAACCTCCTGCTGAGGAAGTCATCGTCGCACCGGACGAACTCTCTGAAGAGACTCTTGAAGAACTTATTGCAGATGCTCCTGAGGGTGACAGTGAGGTCATAACTGGCGACGCAACCGCGGGGCTCGCAGTCACCTCAGAGGTGAACACCACCGAAGTCGAAGCTGCTTCAACAACAGCCAGTAGTACAGAAGCTACAGAACCAGAAACCCCCGCATTTTCGTTTGCAACACAGGATGAAAACGAAACAACCGTAAAGACAGAGAATACCGCCACGACAACCACCAACGCCACCACGTCAGCCGAAACTGGAGACAATCTGGTCTATAGCGGTTCTGCCAATATCGATACCGGAAACGCGCTCGCATATGCAGACATCCTCAATGTCGTGAACACCAATATCGTCAACTCCGACGGTCTCATCTCATTCATCAACGACACCTTGGGCTACAACAATTTCGATCTGCGCAACGACTTTGAAATCGCCTTTGCTGACTTCGACACTGCACAAAGTACTAGCGCCTGCACCGATTCCTGTAACACTGGATCGCAACTTTATTCAAACGCCAACACTGCTGACATAACTAATAACATCACCGTAGTCGCTGACACTGGCGGCAATGGTGCAGTTGGCAATGAAGCCACCATCACAACTGGCAATGCCTATGCTTCAGCCAATGTCATCAATGTCGCAAACACCAATATTTCAGACTCCCAGTATCTACTCCTGATCTTCAATAATTTTGATGACTTTGCTGGTGACATTGTTCTACCTAACAGTTCGTTCTTCGACCAATACTTCACTAGCAATCCTGCACCAACGACGATCAATGCAACCAACAACAACACCGCGTCTATCAATAACGACGTATCAGTCACCGCCAACACCGGCGACAATACTGCGATCGGTGACGAAGCAAACATCACGACTGGCGCGGGTGTAGCGAGCGGTGAAGTGACCAACCTGGTCAATCAAAACATCATTGGAGGTCGTTCGTTCAATATGCTGATCCGTGTCCATGGTGACTGGACCGGTAGTATCGATGGACTACCTGAAGGTCTCACCTGGCGTGAGACTGAGCGAGGTATTGAGATCATTTCCACTTACGATACACCAGGTATTCCACTGAATGCGGGTACCGTCTCAAACACTAACAACGCTTCAATCAATAACAACGTGCATGTCTTTGCACTGACAGGTGATAATGCAGCAGCAGGTAACACCGCCAGTATCTCGACCGGTAACGCCTATGCTGACGCTTCGATTATGAACATTGCCAATACCAATATCATTGGTAGCAACTGGTCAAACTTGATCTTCAATATCTATGGAAACTGGAACGGCAATCTGAGCTTTGGCCAGACCGACCTCTGGCTTGGTGTCACCGCCACCTCTCCAGACGATCCGATCATGCCTGGTTCACTGGTGACATACACCTTCACTGTCTTCAACCGCGGGGATACGACCGCACCAAACGTGAACCTTGAAGGTCTTTTCGCTGGTGATAGTCTTGCTTTTAGCGAAGGAAGTCAACAAGCCTTGAGTAACGGAAACTCCAAGCAAACCTGGTCACTCGGGGACATTGGTCCAAAGGAAACAAGAGAATTCACACATGTCGCTCGAGTCTCAAGTGACATAGAACCTAACCTGGTCTCTGCCCTACCACTCACCAGTCGCGTGAGTAGCGATCGTACTGACGCCAATGATAGAGATAACGAGGAGGTAGTAACGGTCTACGTAGGACGAAACCGCAATGAGTCTACCAATTCACGCTCAACCTTCCCGGCACACTTCGAGATCAACAAAACCGCATCGCGAGACATTGCACAGCCAGGGGATACGGTTGAATACACTGTTTCATTCTTCAACCGTGGTGGACCACTTTTTGACGCTCTCCTGGTCGATACGCTTGAAAATGAGGCTGGAGAGATCATTTCGCAACAGTCATGGCCACTCGGTGAGATAAAGAACTGGGAGACGATCAATGTTTCCTATGAGATGGAATTTGACTCTGCTATGGCGACTGGCACCTACACAAACTACGCGCAGCTGATCGGTTTCCAGGGCAGTCGCCGAGAAAGGAGCCAGACACCGTATGAGTCTGCAGTTGCGTCACACGAACTACACCTAGGGACCAAGCCAGCCGGAGAAGTCCTTGGGGTCAGTACTTCTCTGTGTGAACCATATCTCACCGAATATCTCCGCTATGGTGCACTGAATGACGCAGGACAGGTCATGAAGCTGCAACAATTCCTAAACATGGAGCTCGATCGTGGCTTGCTGGTCTCTGGCTACTTCGACCTAGCAACCGAGCAAGCGGTGCGTGATTTCCAGATCATCCATCGCGATGAGGTTCTGACTCCATGGGGACTAGAACGTGACTCAGGGTATGTCTACTACACCACTCAAAAGAAGATCAACGACATGATGTGTGCTGGCATGGCTATATTCCCGCTCGCTCCAGACCAACAGCAAGAGATCGAATCATTCAAAAGCCGAGTACAAGCAGATCGTGCACGCTTCTCATTCAATACAGGCACCGGCACACCAGCCAAACCAGAGGAGGTCACGCCGCCTGCAGCAGCTTTACCGCCATCACGTGAAGCAGACATAGTCACTGAAGAAGTGGTGACTCCAAGCAATCCACCAGCAGATCCACCGCCACCAACCAATCCTTGGAGTACTATGCAGTCATGGTGGCAGTCGCTGAACACTTCAAGACTCATGTCGATGCGATAGAAGAGCAGTCCACCGCAAGACCGCCGCGCGCCCAAAGGGCGCGCGGCGGTTTGCTACAATACTCATAATGGAAGCGACTAATTTCGCCATAGCATTCCTGGCTGGTCTGGTGCCGGCTCTTTTTTGGGTGTGGTTTTGGTTACGCGAAGACAGTCGTAAACCCGAACCTTACTTCTTGATCGCGATCGCGTTTATCGCTGGCATGGCTGTTGTACCAGTTACGCTACCACTGCAAAAACTTGCCCTCGATCTATACAGCGGTGGGAATGTAGTCTTAGTGTGGGTCGTTGTTGAAGAGTTACTAAAATACGCCTTTGCACTCGCACTCATCTTCTGGAATCGAGAGGTCGACGAGCCGATCGACATGATCATTTACATGATCATGGTTGCCCTCGGCTTCTCAGCTCTTGAAAACGCTCTCTTTATCTTCAACCCACTCGCGGCGGGTGAATACTTCAGCTCTGCCGTTACTGGTGGATTCAGATTCCTTGGCGCTACACTGCTACATGTACTCGCATCTGGCACCGTGGGTGTGTTCTTGGCCCTCTCCTATTACCGCTCACAGACCACTCAAATACTCATGGGAACCTTTGGGTTGTTCATTGCTATTGTATTGCACTACCTTTTCAACAAATCTATAATAGAAACAAGTGGAGAGAAGGTTCTCGCGATCTTCCTCTTCGTTTGGATGGGCATCATCCTGCTGTTTCTTCTGTTTGAAAAAGTTAAGCTCCTTGAGCGCAACCATAATTTGCATCAAAAATTATCATGAAAAAACCTTCATTCTTAGAGCGCCTCACCGGCAATCAATCTGATGAATACGATATCCTCGATGAGGATCGTGAGTACGACGACACCGATGAACTTGCTGTTGAAGAGGACGACTACAAGGACGAAGAATGGGAAGAAGAAACAAGCAGCGCTCCACAACAGGACGGCGAGCTTCCGGTTGATATGTATCAAACTGATGATGCAATTATCATTCGTGCGCTCGTTGCCGGCGTGAGTCCAAACGAACTCGACATCTCTATTACGCGCGACATGGTGACTGTCCGTGGTGTCCGCGAAGAATACCAAGAAGCACACGACGACGGCTACTTCCACCGCGAACTCTTCTGGGGTAGCTTCTCACGCACCCTACTCCTTCCTGAGGAAGTCGCGATCGATGAGGCAGAAGCACAAGAAAAACACGGCCTCCTTGAGATCAGACTACCAAAGCTTGATAAGCACCGCAGTACTCAACTAAAGGTTCGCACCAACGCTGCTCATAAGTAAAAGATCGCCGGATTCCTATCGGAATCCGGCGATTTTGTTCTGGATCTTAACTACCCACCCAACAGCGCTGCATCGACATACGCAGTAATGGTTTGCTTGCCCGACTCTTCCGGAATGACATCAGCCAGTCGCAACATGAGACCATTCTCTGCCTGCACTGACTCAGTGTGGCAGTACGCGTCTGCAGAAAGGCGACCATTGACCGGTCTCCCGCGCTTTGAACCATTTTGATAGTACATTTGGATCTCAATCATGAAGCTACTCTCCTCAGAGATGACACTGTGGCAAAGGTACTACTTTCACCAAGTATTAGAACATACTAAACAGAGTTTGCAAGAAAAAACCCGCTCGAAAGCGGGTGGCGGTCAGCCCTTTCGGGCACGGGGGAGGATGGTCAGGCAGCAGCGTTGCTGTCGGGGATGATGACCCGCTCGTCATGACGAGCATTGGAGCCATCGATCCGGTCGGTGTCGATCGGTTCGATATCGTCGTGCCGACGACCGGTTTCGGTTCTGTCATCACTGATAGGACGCTTGGTGTTTTGATCCATCTGTAGTCCTCCTTTGGACGCTGTTATGGAACTCGTCGCCACTGTTTGGCAACGCGGATGAATATATCAATTCAACCGCAATGCCACAAGTGGATAAGTAGGAGGCACAATTACTCCTTTAGGTACGCAAACCACTTCTGCTCGAGCGCTTCAGCCAGATCCACACCCTCCTGTTCTGCGAACAGCAACAAATAGCCAAATACATCAGCAAATTCTTGCTGCAGCATCTTTTTTATCTCTTCTTTGCCCTTATCTTTCTGTCGTCCACGGTCTGTGAGCATGAGATACGCCTGCAAGCATTCTCCCCACTCTTCAGTGATCTTAAACGGCGTGTAGTCACGATCAACGATCACTTCTGGATATTCTTCTTGGTACATATCCATGATCTGTCTGACCTTTTGTGTCAGTGTATGAAGTTGTGTCATAGAGAAGAGTATAAAACCTTTGCTGTATATGACAATGGCCCGAAATGCATTCGCATTTCGGGCCATTGTCATTACTGTGCTTGGGAGCAGGCTCGAACTGCTGACCCTTCGCTCTTCAGGCGAATGCTCTACCAACTGAGCTACCCAAGCAGGGAATGTACGCGCTATTGTACCGATTTTTGAGATAATTTCAATCTATTCTCCCCCGCGAGTATTGCCGCCGGCAGCCTCATAAAACTGTTTCCAGCCAGGGATCTCCTGTAGTCCTTGCTGAAAGGTCTCGAATGATGAACCAAGTGACGTAAAGTATGGTTCAACAATGTAGTAATAGAGCAAGAATGGCAATCCAATAAGAACCGCAAACCAAACCACCTTGAGCCAAAATGACCAGATAGACCGTCGATTCATCTTCTTGAGCAACTGATTATTTTCAGTAATCAAACGCTGATTCTCAAGCAGCAACTCATGTATCATCTGATGGTGATCTTTCTCTGGTTTCATGTACTGTAAGTATAGCAAACACTACAAACTAAAAAGTGAATTTGTGCTACAGTATCAGTCACTTGCCCTTGTAGTTCAATGGATAGAACAACTCCGTCCTAAGGAGGAAATCTGGGTTCGATTCCTGGTGAGGGCACAATGAAAAGTAATAAAGACAAACTGTACAGTGCACTGGTCTGGATCATCTCTGGCACTGCGTTGATCACCTATGGCGCTCTTGGACTTACGAAGACAAATATTCCTGGCGTGGAGCAACTGGTAGCACTCATCAGCAATGCTGAAGGTTCGTTTCTGTTTATAGCAGCGTTTCTAGCGATCTTGGTCGAAGGACTGTATGTCATAGGCAGCTTTTTCCCAGGCTCAACTCTCGTACTCTTCATTGCCATTTTTGCGCAAGTAGGTGGCGCGTGGCAATTTGCCGGCACTATCCTGATGATCTACCTTGGCTGGCTCTTGGCAGGGATCGTAAATATTCTTGGTGCACGATATTTCTCACGCTCATTCCTAGACAAAATCGAAGATCTCAAGCCGATTGAGGATAATACTGGCCTCACCTGGTTCCCGGCATTTCGAGCCAATACCGAAGTCGCTCAGATCACTGAAGGACACTCTATGTCTTCTGTTTTTTGGTCTACCTGGCGCGTAAAAACCATTGCGTCACTGGGGGCTGCAGTATACGCATTTATCGTGCCGATGTTTATTGATTTTCAAGACATCAGTAACGAAGAAGGTTTTTGGTCGCTAAGTGTTATTGCTATGATTAACTTCGCCGTCGGTGGATACAAGCTACGGCAATATAAAAAGGGACAATAAAAAGGCGGGCCCGAAGGGCCCGCCTTTTTACTTCCTCAATTAGATCTTCAAGAGTTCGCGCAACTTTGGCTCATCGAAGCCGATGATGATGTCGTCACCGATCTTGATGACTGGCACACCCATCTGACCAGTCATATCGATCATTTCCTGGCGCTTTTCAGCATCTGTAGCTACGTCATGATTGACGTACTCGACATTATTTTCAGCAAAGAATTCCTTAGCTGCCTGGCAGAAATGACATACAGGGGTGCTGTAGATCACTACTGATGCTTCGCTACTTGTCTCTTGTTCTGGAGTATCCATAGAATTAGATTTACGCAAATTTAGTCTTAACGCCTACTAGTATACCAGTCTTTCGCCAGCTGACTAGCGCCAGAACTGATACCACCGCTTATGCTTCTGTGGCGTCGTGGTCGCCAGTGGCTCGACCACCGGACCATCATCCTCATCTTCCACGATCACCACCACTTGCTCTCCAGGGAGCGACACATCAAACTGACGACGCATTTCAGCCTCAATACCACGATCGTTTGAGAGATACTCCACTTCCGCCTGCAGGTCATTCAAGCGCTCCTGCAACACAGCTGCTTGCTGCTCAGCTTCTGCACGACGATCAACCATTTCCATCGCAATGTCGTAGCGCACGTACGCACTCCAGCCGACCATGAGTGCCAACAGTAAAATCGCCCCCTGTGTGATTGGAGAATTGATGATAGCGCGTAATTTTCTTTTTTGATAAAAGTCGAACATTGCTTGAACAAAGGAGGCGAAGCCGACTATTGTGAAAGTACACAGACGCCTCGCTGGATCTGGGCCCTGACCTAGGCCCTTGATCCAGCGGCGGCGGGCTGTGCCCCACCTCTCTTAAGCTCTAAGTATACTACCCTTTCCCGAGTTTTAAAAAACACCTCTTTCAGGTACAATACCCCGCATGAGTCTTTTGTTTCACAAGAGGACCAAGACCGCTATCAAGTGGATCTGGGGCGTGATCGCTATCTTGATCATCCTCAGCATGATCTTCGCCTACTCAGGTGGATCTGGTCTGTTTTAAGAAAAAAGCCGGCGGCCCTTCGGGCCGCCGGCTTTTTCTTCTTTAGTCACTTTTCATCATCTTCATAAACACATCCTGTGGAATATGCACTTTTCCACGCTCCAACGCTTTTGCCTTACCTTTCTTCTGTTTCTCACGCAACTTCATCTTTCGCGTGATATCGCCACCATAAAGATGTGCTGTCACATCCTTGCGTAGCGCCGATAGCTTCTTAGTCGAGATGATCTTCCCCATCACCTTCGCCTGGATCTTCACCGCAAACTGCTGTCGTGGCAGTGTGTTATAGAGCTTCTCAGTGATCGCCTTCGCTTCGATCTCAGCGCGCGCCATACCGATCACTCGTGAGAAAGCTGGCACTTCTTCGTCAGCAATAAGCACATCAAGGCGGGTTACAGTTGCGTCGCGGAGTTCTGCGATCTCGTACGAGAGGGACGCATAACCACTTGAAGCATTCTTCAACCGATCAAAGAATCCGCGCATGAGCTCGCGCAGTGGCATTTCAATCGCCAAAAGCGTACGTCCATCACCAAATACTTCTGTATCGATCACACTGGCTTCATGCTCATAAAGCAAGGTCATGACGTTTCCCATGTAGTCGCCAGGCAAAATGATCTGTCCAAGGATCCACGGCTCACGTACACTCACTTTCTCGCCATGGTCCGGAAAACGATTTGCGGCGTATACATTCTCTACCCTCCCATCAGCCCATGTGATTTCATATGAAATAGACGGCGAAGTGATAATGATATCAATATTGAATTCACGACGAAGTCGCTCGGTGATGATCTCCATATGGAGCATGCCGAGAAATCCGCAGCGGAACCCACGTCCAAGCACACCCGACGACTCTTCCTCGTACGAAAGCGATGAATCAGACAAGCGCAATCGATCGAGCGCCTGACGTAGCTGCGTAAACTCATCCTGATTCTCCGGAAAGACCGATGACCACACTACCGGATGCGCTTCCTGGTAGCCAGACAGTGCGTCAGTACTGGTCTTATCCCTGATCAACGTATCACCCACATTGGCTACGCCCGGCTCTTTGATACCGGTCACAATGTAGCCGATCTCACCCGCTCCAAGACTATCTACCGGCCGCTCTTCGGGAGTCACGACCCCAACCTCAAGCGCTGGAAAACTGCGTCCACTGGCCGCAAACTTGAGCATATCGCCTTTCTTTACACTACCGTCAAACACGCGCATAAAGACAATGATCCCACGGTGGTTGTCATACTGAAAGTCGAAGATGAGTCCTCGATATGTATCGAGTTTGCTCGGTGCTGGCGGTGGGATACGCAGTCGAATTGCTTCAAGGAGCTCCGGTACACCAGCTCCCGTCTTACCTGACACCAACAGAATATCCTCCCGTGCACAATCAAGGAGTCGCATCACTTCTTCCCCCACCTCATCTGGGCGCGAGTGCGGCACATCGGTCTTCGTGAGCACCGGTATGATCGTGAGGCCGAGATCCTTCGCCATTTGTAGCGTGGTGAGCGTCTGCGCCTGCACGCCTTGCGTACTATCTACCAAGAGCAACACCCCCTCCACCGCCTTAAGCGCGCGCGATACTTCATATGAAAAGTCGATGTGTCCTGGTGTATCGATCAGGTTAAATTCGTACTCAGCGTCAGCCGCTTTGTACAGCATACGTACTGGCTGCATCTTGATCGTAATTCCGCGCTCACGCTCAAGTTCCATTGAGTCGAGCACTTGCTCTTTCATTTTGCGCTGCTCGACTGTCTGAGTCACCTCAAGCATACGGTCAGCCAAGGTAGACTTCCCGTGATCGATGTGCGCAATAATACTAAAATTCCGTATTTCCATAGTTGAAATGTCGCCCTACTCTACCCTACTTCAGCAAAAAAACTAGCCCTACTGTGGCGCGATCACATCGGTCTTGAGAATCTTGCTATGGAGTGCCCGCTTGATCTCCTCAAGCTCTGGGGACTTACTCGCAGCATAGACCAAAACGACTGCTAAGAGACCCATAATGGCTGCTGTAGCACCCTGCAGTGTAATACCGATGAAGGTTTCTTGGTTGATACCATTAACCACAAAATTGAGTGTCACATACGCAGAGATCGCCCCAGCCACTGCCGCAACTAAAGAAACCATGAACAAACGCGCTAGAGAGAGATAACTGATGTTAAACGTGCGTACCGACAAAGCCATCAGGAATACAAGCTGGACATACTGACCAACCACAAACGCGAGCGCGAGCACCAACACCTCCACACCCGCTACGTCTTCAGCACGGATCAAACCATCAAGCATCGCCCTGAACGCTGGCTCTGCTGCGTATACAGACTGAAACCACACTGCAAACAAAACTGAGACCGCCCCTGAACATACCGCGACCACCAGCGGAACCATAGTCCGACCACCAGCATAAAATGCACGTACAAGCAGTAGCAATATCGATTGTGCCAAGAGTGACACCACAAAGATCGCAAGTATCGCTGCGGTGAGCTGCGTGTCACCCCAGTCAAACGCACCACTACCAAGAAGCACACGAACGATCTGTGCTCGAAGCACAATCACGAGCGCAATGATCGGGACTGACCAAAAGATGATATGTCGCAGCGCAGTTAACAACTGGGCATTGAAACCAAGCTGGTCTTGCTTGGCGTGCAGTAGCGAAAGGGTCGGGAACGCGGCCACTGAGTAACTCATCCCAATGATTGCTAGCGGAACCGACTGCAGATTAAAGGCGAACTGAAACACAGACACTGAACCAGCCGCCATGACTGATGCGATACCAACCAGTACAAGCAATACGATCTGATTGATCGATAAGGTCAATGCGCGTGGGAGCGAGACCACCAAAACCTGCCCGATAAGCCGCCAATCGATCGTAGGTAAAAATCGAAAAGCATACTCGCTAGTCGTAACCAACGGCACCTGAATAAGCACATGACCAAAGGCACCAACCACCACACCGAGCGCAAGTCCGCTGAGTCCGAAGTAGGGGTACAAAAAGACGATACCGAGAATAATACCAATGTTGTACAACAGTGGGCTGATGGCGTAGAGAACGAAGCGATGATTCAGCTGTGTCACCACGCCGCACAGACTTGATAGACCAAGCAACAAAGGTTGTAAAAGCAAAATACGCAACAACAGCGTGAGAGTTTCGTGTTCTCCGGCAAACCCAGGGAACAGATATGGAACATACACTGGCGCACCAATAGCTAAAGCTCCTGCCACTATGACATAGACATACAAGAATAAGGTGAAGATCTGAGACAGCACCTGTGCCCCTGCAGCAGGAGTATCTGATTCTTTGTGTCTGTTTACAAACGGAAGTAAGACATAGACCGAAAGAACCGACGCAAAGAGTACGAAAAGTAGGTCTGGAATACGAAAGGCAGCGTAATAGAGGTCAAGCTCTACTCCCGCGCCAAAGGTGTGTGCCAACAACCGATCACGAACGATTGCCAAGATCTGCGAACCAAACGCAAATAGCGCTAATATATATGCGGCTTGATGTAAACCGCGCACTTCTTGGTACACAAAATCAAAGACGCGACGAACCATACGGCAATACTACTCTGTTTCAACTGTTTCAGGTAGTGGCTCGACAGCTGATTCAGCAGCATCTACTGTTTCATCCACCACCGGCTCACCTTCAGCACCTTCGCTATTTGTAATGGTATTTACCGGTGTCACCAGATCTGTCTCGACATCACTGTTAGTGATCACCGCATCTTCAAACCCTTCAGTTGGTGCATTTTCACTAACTGGCGCTTCGATGCTTGGAACCTCAGGAATCTGATACTCTCCAGACTCAACTTGTTCGATCAAAAGCTGTAACTGCTGATTCTCCTGGTTGGTCTGCTGCACTAAACGCAACTGTTCAAGTGCGACCGCCTGTTCATTTTTGTTCAAGAGTGCCAAAGCCATCAGGTACCGAGCATTCGCATACTGCGGATCACGTCGAAGGGCTTCATTGTACGCGACGATCGCCTCATCAACTTGATCATTTGCTGAAAGCAAAACACCGAGTTGGAAGTACCGCGTTGGATTGTTTGGTTCCAGCCGGATGATAGTGCGAGTAGTAGCGATCGCAGAATCAGCCTTACCTTCTGCTATATCAAGCTGCGCAGAAAGATACAGAGCTTCAGTGAAGTTACGCTTCAATTCCAGTGCTGCAGCGATTTCAGTACGCGCAGTGGCCACATCACCAGTTCGAGCAGCGATCTGTGCAGCGATCAGATGATAGCCCGGATTGAGCGGGTCAAGCCGCTCAGCTTCAGCGAGTGCTGCTTCTGATCGTGCTGCCGCACCGTCAATACCCGCCAAGGCCAAATTGCTATACACCCCAGCTAGAAGCGCATGATGATCTGGATCTGAGAGATCTGCTGACACTGCTTGCTCGGCATGCAAGAGCGCCTGCTCAGCCACCTCAAGGAACTGTTGCTGTTGCTCTTCAGAAGGCTGCTCGACAGCTAAGAGTGAACTGAGATTTGCCATCTGGACCTGTGCTCGAGCGCTCTGGAAACGAGGATCGTCATACAACGTAAAGGCAGCAAGCGCAGCCTGATCAAACACCGCCACTGATTCGGACTGCACGCGCGCCTTGGTAAAGTTTGCTTGTGCGACATACTGCTTACCTACTGAGAAAAGCGAACCGATCGATACAGTGATAATAAGGATGATCGCTGCCATCAAAAAGAATCCTCGTCGGCGATTGGCTGCGAGCGGCACCGTCTTCACCATCATTGGAAGCAGTGCACCTGCAGCAACGTACGTGAAACCAGTAAAGAGCGCAGCGAGCAACAAGATCGCAGAACCAGGCACATAGATGTACGACATCAACCACAAGAAACATGCAGCGGTAAATGAGAAAACACCGAAGTAGTACCAGTACGGATCATGCTGTGTGGTGCGGAGCAGCATTCGGTATCCGGTATACAGAAACACTAGATGGAACAAAACGAGCAGTGTCATTCCTACCACGCCAGTATTGATGAATAGCGTCGGAATGAAACCGCTGCCAGCATTGAAGTCCGTGTCCCAAAAGATAGTTTCGTTGATCGCTGGGTCCTTATGCTGTCGCCATGCATCAGCAAAACGATTAGGACCAACTCCCATAAAGAGATTGTCACTATAGACTGCTCGCGCAATGCCAATAGTCGCCTCAGCTGACGGGCGAACTTCGACATAGTTGACACTGGTCATCTGTCCGATCTTGTTGCCAACGTAGTCACCAGCCACGATAAATACTGCACTCACAATACAAACGATCGCTGTCGTTGCGAGCAGAATACGAGAACTCTGAACCGCAGTCTTTGCGCCATTGAACAGCGTGTCCCGTGATAGCAAAAAGACAAAAAGCAACAAGCTGAAGAATCCAACAATGATCCAGATGTTAAAGAAGTTGATCACTCCCAGAAGGAACAGTGCCAAAACGATCATGCCAGCTACGATAGATTGTAACCATGTCTTAAGCGGTAACTGCATGAGTGTCACTAAACCAAGCAAGATCACTAATGAAGCAAATATTGCAAGATCATTAAAACTACCTATCGGAGAAACCGTCACGGCCCCAAAGCTGTCGAAGCCTAAGAACGCTGGACCAAAAATGATACGCAGCACATTGTACAGCAACACAACGATCGCCGTGAGCCCGAAAAAGGCAAGCGCCTTCATGCTCATGACCTTTGCGTTTTGGAGTGAGAGTGAAATTGTCATTGTGAGCGCCAAGATCGCCAGGAAACCAACCGTCTGCGGATCGAAGACACTGCCACGCATCGCATCTTGGATGTCACCTGAATGTAAGCCGGATACCATCGCAGCCATAACTAACACCCAAAAGATGCCGAGAGAGATTGGTAAGACCGTAGCAACCTTAGCCCGTCGCAGTGCAAGTAAACTAAGCGAGATGACCGAAACGATCGCTAAACCAAACGCTAGTATGGTCTTATCGAAACCAAGCGAAGCCCAGAGATGCGGCGTGAAAAACACCGCAATACTGCCAGCCAATAAGATCACAGCGTACTGTGCGACACGCAGCATCGTGCCACCAGCATCATTTGCTCCTGTTGATTCAACTTCTAGCACCTGTTCTTGCTTGGGTGGCGCACTCTGATTCATCTTAGGAATAAAGACATTTTCCGACATATATAAAAACTATCCCACTTGGTAAGTACCCTTGATTCTAACACACCAAAAAAACCCCCGAAGGGGTGTTTTTGTACACATAAGCCGGATTCTGTCGAGCGAAGCTCGGATGATCATTTACCTAGGATGCTTGTTACCAAACACCTCTTGCGACTCTCCTAGCACCACTTTTGCAACCACTGTATTGTAGACGCAAAAGTGGTGCTAGGCACGGTCTTGCACGCGAGTAAGGATTTAGCCGTTTCACTCACCTGGTCTCCCAAGTGACTATCCCCGAGGGGATCCCGTTCCTTTCAGTCAGGGCGTCTCTGCTCGCACCTCTCGGTCGGATCGCGGGCAAAATGAAGGACTCGTCCTTCATTTTGCCCGCGATCCGCCGCGACGGGTGTTACCCGCTACTCTGCTCCACAACGAGCTGTGGGCGTGTCCGGACTTTCCTCCTCACAAAGTGAGGCGATCATCGTGCGGAAATATTATGCAATAATACTTAAAAATAAGCAACCTACTGTGCTGTCGGCAACACTACCTCATCACCAACAGAAATGGTGTTACTTGCAACAAAGCCTGCATTTGCCTCAATGACATACCATGACGGGACTGGGGATCTGAAGTTCTGTGAAGCCATTGGGTTTTCGCGAGAGTAGGTGCTCGGCTGCACATCCTCTTCAATATGCACGATCTCTCCTTCTCTAGTGACCCACATAATATCCAGTGGATAGTTCATATCCTTCATCCAGATCGAATGATCACCTTCTACTCCAAATACAAACAGTTTCACCACGTGATCAGGTAAAAATGGTGTATCAGAAAGACCTTTGATGCGCGTTGAAAGCGTGTCTGCTACCGACGCTTCAACTGCCACACCGCCAATGGTGATCGGATACGTGACCGGGTAGATCGCTCGCCAATCCTCTGGCTTGATCTCCCACTCACGATCAGCCGGTAATTCATAATCACCCCTAGCGACTGCCGCACGCATTTCTTCTTGTTCGGTCTCAACTGAATGCTGCACTGCAAAATAAAACCAGGCTCCACCGCCAGCTAGAATAAGAAAAAGTAAAACGAGAACAATCCTTTCTGCATACTTCATAGACGTAGGCAGTATACCACCTTACACGAGAAAGAGTGTAGCGAACCCAAGTAGCAACAAGAGACTGGTCACATCAGTGACTGTTGATATGAAAATAGTAGAGGTCGCTGCTGGATCTTTGCCTATATGCTTCATCACAAGCGGCACACTCGAACCAGCGATCGCCGCAACGACATGTGCACAAATGAGCGCAGCACCCGCCACGAGACCAAGTTGTGGGTCACCCTTCCACACGGTCGAGATAAGCGCCACGATCGCACCAATAAGAATACCGTTGAGGAGACCAGCCCACAATTCTCTCCAAATGGCCGGCATGGCATTTTGCAAAGAAATCGTACCGAGTGTGATCCCACGCACCATGATCGCAAACGACTGTGTCGAGGCATTACCAGCCATGCCGGCCACGATCGGAATATACACCGACAAAATGGTAAGGGTATCGAGTGTACTTTGAAACACCAACACCACTGAGCCAGCCAAAAAACAAGTTGCTAAGTTTAAGATAAGCCAACGATATCGGTTGTGCACTTTATGCCACACACCATCAAATGGTCGCTCACTGTTGTCGACACCGGCAAAGTCATAGAGTGATTCTGCCGGGAGATTTCCAAAGAGCTGACGCGCTGCGTCAGCGTAGATGATACCAAGTACGCTCGTATCACGATCAAGCACTACCACCTTCTTGCTGTCGGTTGTCACCAGAGTTTCGATCACTTGGTTTATATCTGATTGATACGTGATCGTTTGTACAGGTAATGCTAACTTCCTGAGTAATGTTGAGTTACGCTCACGCACGACTGAAGAGAGTGGCACCTCTCCGAGCAATGTGCCATTATCATGCACCAAGACTTCTGGATATCGCGCTGTTTCATCGTAATGGTCTCCTATGATCTCTGCTGCTTTCCCGACGGTAAGCGAGCCATCTAGAAAGAGATAGTTGAAATTAATGAGCGACAGTGTCGCCTTTGGATGGAAGCGCAGGAAGTACTCCATCTTCTCTTTAATATCACCCTTGAGACGCTCGACGATCTTCTCTCGCCGTTTTGCGTTCGGGATCCGAGTCAACATACGCTCCGCGAGCTGCATATCCATCTGATCGAGCAAGTCTACCACTTCGTAGTTGCGCAACTGCTTTAAGATTGACTGCTGTACGTATGGTGAAAGTTTTTCAAACGCGGCGGCTCGCTCTGGCACGGTCAATTGCCGCAAAGTTTTCATGCGTTCACTTGGACGATAGGTCAGCGCGTGCACATAGTCAGTCTCCTTCTTTGCCATGTGACACCAGTATAGCAAGCGCTCTTGCAAGAACTGCTGAGTTGTACCATGGTAAAAAGCGGCGGCTCCCTTCGGGAGCCGCCGCTTTTTACTTCTCTAGTCCAAAACTACGCTTCTTCGTTGATCTCGATCTCAGCATTCTCTCGCAGTTCAGACACAAATGCCTCAATTACAGACTGCTCTTTCGTAGCTTGCAACTGCGCCTCGATCTGTGGCTGTACTTCCTCGAGTGCCGGAAGACCAGCTTCTTCTCCTCCAGCATTCACATACACCTCATTCACCTCTTCAGGAGTAACAACGATCTCTTGTTCAGACAAGATCGAGTCAAGCAATGCCTGGATGGTCAATTCGTCTTTGATATCACTCTGCAGACGATCAGGATCGATCCCAAGTTCCTCCATTCGCTCTTCGAGCACTTCAGTACCACCAAGCTCTTCAGTGATCGTATTTAGTCGCTCAGTCACTTCTTCATCAGAGATACTGATCCCCTGCTCCTCTGCCGCCTGTTTCAAGAGTTCGGTATTGACCAACACATCAAGTGCCTGACCACGGATCTCTGACTGTGCTTCTTCGCTTGAAGTGTCTACACCCTGTGCTGTCGCAGCCTGACTGAACTGACGAACACTCAGCTCAAGATCTGAATTTATGATCTCTTCTCCGTTTACAGTCGCAACAACCGAGTTGGCTTGCTGGCTTTCAATAATACTTGCAAAGATATTGGTTGAAGAACGACCCTCTTTCTCAAGCTTGTAGAGTACACCTAAGATGATCACTGCCACGATCAAAATCGCTGCAATGATACCGACCGGACTCTTTTTCTCAGTAGAAGCAGTAGTGGCTACGGCCTCCCCGGTAGTCTCGGCTGTAGTTTGCGTTGTTTCGTTTTCACTCATAGTTACAATTCTTTATGTTAAATGTCGCAGCCACCGCAAAAGAGTGAGCAACGTACGTAGGCACAATAGTACCGCAGGATGGTTTAGTTGCAAAGGCGAAATAGCGTGCTTTTCAGACACAGATCAAGTCTTATGCTCAGTCGTTTAGGATACAACCTTCGCAATATCTTCAAAACACGCTATTTCGCCTTTATATCAAGCGCCTCTTGATGCTGTGCGCTCCAGCTGGCGAGGACGATCGCGGTGGCAGCAGCAGCGTTTAGTGATTCACACTGTGGATGAATCGGGATAGAAATAAGGTCATCACAGGTTTCTTTGGTCTTTTCTCGTAAGCCAGAACCTTCGTTGCCAAGCACAAAGACCGATGGTTTGGTGTATTTTTCAGTCACCGTCGAGACCGTACCATCACCCTCAAGACCATACACCCAGAAGCCCATCTCTTTGAGGTCATGAAGTGTGCTGTTTACATTTGAAATGGTCACCAGTGGGATGCGAAACGCCATACCAGCTGATACTTTCACGACCGTGCCGGTGACTGGTGCTTGATTGTGCGGCGGGATGAGCACCCCTTTAATACCAAAAGCTGCTGCCGAGCGGATGACTGCGCCGACATTGTGGGGATCTTGCACCTCGCCAAGCACAAGGAGCGCCGAGTCTGGAGTAGCAGTAAGGGTCTTTTTGAATTCTTTATATGGAGTAGTGAGCTTCTCAGGGAGGATGCCAGCCACAATACCTTGATGCGCCGCTTTTGACGAGACGCCCCGCGGCGGATTTTTCAGGTTGAGAATTTTGAGATTGATGCGCAGCGAATCCACTAGGTCCAAAATTGACCCACTTGAAAAATCCGCCGCCGCGTGCACCTCCACGACCACATCCGGCCGCTTCTTGAGCACTTCGTGGACGGCATGCTTCCCGAAAATATATTCAATCTCTGCTTTCATAATGAGCGCATCGTAGCAGAAGGTTGGACTAAAAGAAAGCTCTCCTTATAGAATGATGTTCGAACTTGTTGTACAAAATGCGAATAAAAGAAACCCGCCGAGAAACGCGCGTTCCTTGGCGGTTGTGCTTACCCTAATACATAGGGATGATAAACCTCTCATCAGGCATGCCTGCTGCACCGACGATGAGAAAATGTGTCCAATCCTTTGCGCGTTCTTCACCATAGAACTCCAAAGGAAAAGCGTCTTTGCTGATAATCTGATAAGGAATCAGATCCACGATCTGCCCACCACTATCACTCGCGAGCTTAAGCATTTCAGGAACTTCATATGGACCCCGGGGGCCAATCTCGCCATCGGGGGCATCCCACAGAAAATCATCCCAGCTTTTGTAGCCCTCCGGCAACCAGCCAACATAACTATCCAGCACTGGATATGATTCTGGCCGGTTACCTAAACGATAGCGCTTCACGTCTTCTGCCATTGTACATCCTCCATTTGTCAAATGCTTATGTACCAAACAAAACAATACGTTACAAATGGCATATTGTCAATTTTTCCACGCGCCGGCAGGATTCAGACTCACGAAACATCCTTCGCCACACTTTTCACAAACTGCACCATCTCCTTCTGCACCCTCAATGCGTCTTTCTTTTTCTTCGATTCAAACATCATCTTGATCGCAAACTCCGTCACACTCGGCTTCACCATCCCCCACACCTCACCAAAGTCGACAAGGTAGCCGTCAAACTTCTTGAGCGACTTTGGTTTGAGTGACTTCAGATACTGTTCAGTCTTCGCCAGCGCCACCTCTTTGCTTTTCACCATCACAATCGTGTCTTCGGTCTGTTCGTACTCAAGATGCGGTGCCATCATCTCACTAAAAGTCTTTCCTCCTTTCTTCGCTTCGGCGTAGGCATCAAGCACCGCCAGCAGCGTGAGCGTCACCGAGTCAGTGTAGAAATAATCCTTAAAGTAGAAATGCCCTGAGTGCTCAGCTGCAAAGAGCACGTCTCTCTTGCGCATACTTTCCTTAATAAACGCGTGTCCCACGCGCATAAGGACCGGCTTGCCACCAGCCTGCTTAACCGCTTCTTCAAAGCTCCGGCTCGTGAGACCAGTGATACCGATCTTCGCTTTTGGCTGACGCTTTAAGAATTGTTCTGCGATCAGTCCACCAATCACCGCGCTATTGATGTAGCGACCGTTTTCATCGAGAAACGCGATGCGATCAGAGTCTCCATCAAACGCCACGCCGAAATCATATTTCTTTTTCTGCAATCGATCGCGGAGTGGCTTCTGATGATCATACAGCGTCGGGTCAGAACCGCGATTTGGGAAGCTGCCATCGAGCTTGCCGAACATCACATCAAACTTAGCTGGGAGCTTCTCCTGAAGGAGCGGCAGCAGTACACTCGCCATACCGTTACCAGCATCGGCAGCGATCTTGATCCCATCGAGTTTCTTGGCTTGATAACCCTTCAGTACAAACTTCTGATACGCTTTGAGCACATTCTTGCTCGTTACCTTGCCGCGCTTTGCAGCGTCAATGAATTTCCCTCGCTCAATCCGCCGACGAATGGCACCGAGACCATACTTCTCGGTGAGCGGGATCGCTTGTGCATGTACGAGCTTGAGACCGTTGTACTGCTTCGGACTGTGTGAGGCGGTGATCATAACACCCGGTAAGTTCATGGTGCCAGAAGCAAAATAGAGTGCTGGTGTATGCACTTGTCCAAGGTCGATCACATCAGCTCCAGAATCGGTCGCACCTTTCACAAAAGCAGCATGAAGTGCTGGTGTCGACAAGCGCATATCTCGGGCTACGAGGACTTTCTTGTATTTAAACTCTTCCACAAACGCACGGGCCACAAAATATACCAACTCATCATCAATTTCAGTTGGATAGATCGCACGGATATCAGCATCCTTAAAGGCTCGTTTGTAGTCTGCTTGTAGTGTCATTGTCATATGCGAGTAGTATACCGTACCCAACATACTAAAAAGCAGGTCCATTTCTGGACCTGCCCATTTGGTGTTGCCTTACATATCCGCCTACGAAAGACGGTGCACGCGGCGGTTAGTGAAGAAGAACTCAAGGAGGGCAGTCGACTTCGCCTGGTCCGGCGAAACGAACAGGTATTGCATCTTGCCCTTCGGTCCGACATGGATATTTCGGTAAGAATCTTTCTTCCCTTTCTTACCGCGACCATCGCCGCGCCCAAGGATGCTAGCAATCGTCTTGTGAGCATTCTTTCCCTCGAAGACCAACACACCGACCGGCACTTCAGCCGTGAGCATGCCGACCACCTCCTCACTCGGACTACCGATAGTCTCGAAGAGACGATTCTGTGAAGACGGAGTGGTGATGTACGCAAAACCACTCTCTACGGTCAGTCTCCGACCACCAGGCATAGTGTCGGCCAGAAACTCGACGTGACTACTCAGACTGTCGAGCTCCGGTGTCCTGGTAAGAATACCCCTGGCATTCACATTCCGCGGATCGACTTTTGCAATGACGAGAACGACCGCTTTTTGACTGTCCATTTAGACCCTCCTTACATAATTGCCTATAGAAATGGCGTTAAAATACAACTTATTCAGAATGAATAATGACATTTTTTTATTAATGTGTCAATATAATCCACCAAACTATTGACAACGACCATGAGTAATGTATTATGTACGCACGCTATTGTATCTCGTGTGGGCGCACTGGCGGCAGCTTGGAATGACAAGAAACCTTCCTGTGACTGTATTTACTACCGCACGCCCTGAAATGACGCGCTATTGCGCGCCCTTTCTATAAAAGAAATTATTTAGATGCCAACTCAAACTACGCGACGGTCAAGCGGCCGGCGCACACACGCTGGTTCAGGACGACCTGGATCATCATTTACTCGTAATCGTCGTGGCAACAACCGACGCCATGGTGGAGTCAGTCGCTCTTCTGCTGGACGAAACCGCAGCGGCAGCCGCTCAGGCGGTGGCCGTAAGCAACCAACGTTCGACCCATCACAATTCATCAACCACAATCCGGTCAATGTGACCGAAGAGGTGTACGTACCAAAGCACAATTTTGGTGATTTTGGGCTGCATCCACGGATCGTTGGTGCGATCAAAGACATGAAGATCGAGTCACCTTCGCCGATCCAGGACCAAGTGATCCCACTTATCCTTGATGGCAATGATGTGATCGGTCTCGCTGAAACCGGTACCGGAAAGACTGCTGCGTTTCTCTTGCCGCTCATCCAAAAGACATTGACGGCGAAGAATCAGCAGACCCTTATCCTCTGCCCTACTCGTGAACTCGCCCTTCAGGTGAAGGCTGAGTTTGTAAAGTTTGGTGGCAACTTCAAGCTCTGGGCGACTTGTCTCGTGGGAGGAACCAATATCAACCCACAGATCCGTTCACTGAAGCGTTTCCAACACTTCATCATTGGTACACCCGGGCGTGTGCTCGACCTTATTGATCGCGGCGACCTCAAGACCGACAAGATCAACAACATCGTCCTCGATGAAGCTGACCGTATGCTCGACATGGGATTCATCCATGACATGCGCAAGATCTTGAGTCACGTGACCAATGATCGACAAACTCTCTTTTTCTCAGCTACCATGACCAAAGAGGCTGAAGCGCTAGTGAATGATTTTATGATCAAGCCAGTCACTGTCTCAGTGAAGAAAAAAGAAACTGCAAACAGCATCAAACAAGACGTGGTGCCGTTTGATCACGCTCATAAGTTCGATACGTTGCTTGCACTCCTTGCAAAGGACGAACTCAAGCGCGTCATCATCTTCGGTGCCATGAAGCATAGTGTAGAAAAGCTCTCTAAGGAGCTTTGCAAGCACGGCATCAAGGCTGAATCGATCCATGGCAACAAGAGTCATGGCCAGCGCCAGAATTCACTCAAGACATTCAAGAGCGGTAATGCTCGTGTGCTCGTCGCCACTGACGTGGCCGCGCGCGGTATTCATGTCGACAATGTGTCACACGTGATCAACTACGATCTCCCGAACACCTTCGAAGACTACGTACACCGTATTGGTCGTACTGGTCGCGGAACCATGCGTGGTGAGGCACTCACTTTTGTGCCAAAGCACTAACTTAAAGAAAAAGCGGCGGCTCCCTTCGGGAGCCGCCGCTTTTCTCTCCCGCAAGCAGTGACCACTGCAACTCAGTGGTGTCCTTGCTCAGGGTATTTGTGCTACGGACAACTTCGCTGCAGTGATCACTGTTTGCTCTACGGAAGATCTACTGCCCCAGCTGATATAGCATTTCCACCTCCTTTGCAGATAGTGCTCGATTGTAAATACGAATATCATCAAGATCACCATCCAGTGCGCCAAATCCGTTGTACAGGCTACCAATAGATACTTCACCCGTAAAACTAGCTGGGTCTGTACTGAGAGTATCGGTTGTTACCGCATCATCAACATAGAATGTAATAGTCCAATTACCCGAACTACCGGTACGAACCGCAGCAAAAAAATGCCAGTCTGTATCAGTGACCACAGTACCAGCAGTTGCGTAACTTGAAACATTATTATTCTGTACCCAATCAAAGGTACCGTCTGTATACCCAAAGAGCAGCTGAAATCTACCCGTTGGCTGCAGTGTGGTTCCACTATGCACAATACCTTGTGTGCTTGTGAGATTGTCGGTCCTTATCCAACCAGCAATACTCATTTCTCCGGAGAGATCCAACTCCGTCGGTAAACCGAGATCAATTGTGTCGTCAGAGCCATCAAAACCCATCGCCTGCCCTAGCTTACCCGGCGTAACAGACCGCGTACTCATCCCACCCTGCGCATCACCATCATTACCATTGCCACTCACATCCTCAATTTCAGCCGTCGAACTACTCCAGTCAACATCCGGTCCATCGAAGGTCCAGTGGCCGACGAGACCGGTTTGGAGAGAGTCAGGACCAGTTAGGGTGGAAGCCACTTTCACCCCTTCATTCATACTGTAAAGCTGTTTGACCTCGGTGAAGGAAAGTGTGTGATTGTAAAAATGAAAATCATCTACTGACCCTTTGAAATAATTACCTGGTGTCCAACGTGAACCGATAGAAAAATAATTAGTTGAGAAGGTGCCACCAAAAGTCTTGTCTTGATACCCAATGTAACTACCATCCACGTATATACGAGCACGGACTTGGGTTCCATTTATCTGTTCTGAAGTAAAGATAACGTGGTGCCAAGCACCATCCGCCGGAACAACTCCGCTTCCTGTTGTGTACGGAGAGCCTGAAAATGGATAAAAGTGCAACCTCTCGGTTGACTGTTCAAAGTATACCAACCACAGACCACACCCCTGCCCTTCAAACAATGCCCCGGTTGAAAAATCACTATCAGCTTTTATCCACAGAGCAGTCGATCGGTCTCTACTACAACTTTCACTGATCGATCCACTCTTTACCTGATTACTACCCTCAAAGTACATAGCCTGGCCTATCACTCCCACGACTGGAGAGGTGGTTGCGCTCATTCCTAAAAGCGCGTTCGCATTATTGCTGTTGCCACTTGCATCTTTGACCTCAGAACCTGTATCGTTCCAATTAACATCTGGTCCGTCGAAGGTGTAGTGAAGTACGAGACTGTCATTGAGAGAGTTGTTGAAAGGTGTGGTGGAGGTTCTTAGTGTTGCAGAGACAAAGTTTTGCAGTGGACCAAGCAGCAGATACACCCCTCCTGCCAACAGCATTAAAATAAGCAAATACTTGCCATAGGAAACGGAGCGCGGATCGAAATCTGCTTGAGTAGACATGGTGGAATTATAGCAGATGGCCGGCGCCCGAAGGGCGCCGGTCATCTGCTACTTCAGGTAACTATCAAAATAGATCGCATGGCAGGTATAACCGCCTGGGTTCTTCTCCAGATAATCCTGATGATACTCTTCAGCCGGCCAGAAGCGCCGCAGCGGCTCGAGGGTGGTCACCACCGGATCAGGCCAGCGCTCTGACTCATTTACAACATTGATCATTTCTTCAGCGATCCTCTTCTCTTCATCATTCGCATAGAAGATCGCCGACCGATATGAAGTGCCACGGTCATTGCCCTGCTGATTGAATGTGGTTGGATTGTGGATCTGGAAGAAGAAATCCAGGAGGTGTTTGTAGTCAATCTTTTCAGGATCGTACTCGATCTCTACCGCCTCGGCATGGCCGGGGTGATGCTCATACGTCGGATTATCATTTTCTCCCCCACAGTACCCCACTTCTGTATTCACCACCCCCGATTGGGTGCGGATTAAGTCTTCGAGTCCCCAAAAGCAGCCTCCGGCCAAAACACTTTTCTTTGTCATACGATCTTCGACTCCTTACAGGAGCTGTACACCTTGTCGCCCGTTTGTTTCCTTACGTCACAAACGTGCTGGCAAGGTCTTGCGAAAGCCTCCCAGGCTTTCTCACCCCCAAAGCGCCCGCCAGCTAACACAGCTTTCCTAGTCATGTTTTTTAATTTAGTCTTGTAAATGCTCTTTGAAGTATTGCTTGATGAGTTCAATATCATCAGTTTCTAGTACGTGCTTATCTGGATTTTGCTGCAGCCAATCCATCGCCGCATCAAATTCAGCTTGGCTGATGCCACTTTCTTCGCCCGGTTCGTAGAGGTCAGCTCGAAACAGTTTTTCGACTTCGTTCCGTTCATCTTCATCGAGTTTGCCGTAGAGACGCTGCATGATCTCGCGCATCTCCTCTGGTCGCACCCGTTTTGGTAGCTTCGTAAAAAATCCCATATGAAGATATTGTACTACAACGAAAACAGCCGGCGCCCCGAAGGGGCGCCGGCTGTTTTCTTATTCACTACTCGGTCGTAGTGCCATCAAAATGTTCTTCGACCGCTTCAACTTTGGTTGCGTGTAGTGTTCCTTCTTTGTGCTCCGGCGGTGTGTAGATCGTGTACAACTTGAGCAACTCACTGTCTGAAGTGTTGATCACGTTATGATTCGCTCCTGACGGCACGATCACCGAGTCGCCATCACCCACTTCATACTCAGATTCATTTACGATCACTTTTCCGACCCCTTCCTCAAAGCGGAAGAACTGGTCATGGCCATCGTGCACTTCAGCACCGATCTCTTCACCTGGCTGCAGGGTCATGAGTACGAGCTGCATCTTCTCGCCGGTATACAACACCTTTCGGAAGTTGGTGTTTTCAGTTGTTAAATCTTCAATATTTCCAAAATATCCTTTTTTCATAGTTTCGATATTACCTGAATTGTTGAGCTAGTTATTCTGAGCGTCCGCGGGGACTCAGTGCTACACCGAGTTTGTGAACATCGGAGCGTGTGAAGAATGACTAGCTCAACAATTAGCTACACTGATAAACAGTCAAGACAACTGTCTCACACCTCTAGTACTCGTGCAAGCAAACGATTCTTTCAGTTACTTTGGCAACACTGGGTTTGGCACATCGTGACCAAGGAAGAATTCATTGATGTTGTATGCCACCAGCTCAGACATCTTACCGCGCGTCTCTTCACTGGCTGATGCGATATGTGGCGTCAGTACGACATTATCGAGCTTCGCAAGACCCGGTGCGAGCTTTGGTTCATCCTCAAATACATCAAGTCCAGCACCGCGGATCACCTTAGCCTTGAGTGCCTTCACGAGCGCTTTTTCGTCCACCACCGGACCGCGCGAGGTGTTGATCAGGTATGCAGACGACTTCATCATCGCGAGTCGTTCAGCATTGATCAGGTGCTTGGTTGCTGGCAAGAGTGGCACATGGACTGATACCACATCAGCCACCTGCAGTAGTTCATCGAGGGATTCATAATACTCACACGCCACATCGGCTTCGAGTGCTTCTGAGCGTGCAATGTCGTAGTACTTCACCTTCATACCAAAACCATTCGCGAGGCGCTTCGCCACTCCCGAACCGATCCGACCAGCACCCACGATTCCAAGCGTCTTACCCATCAAGTCGCTACCAAGGAGCAGCTCCGGCGCCCAACCTTTGTACTTCCCAGCGCGTGTAAATTTGTCTGCTTCAGGAATGCGCTTGGCGAGCGATAAGATCAATGAAACTGCGTATTCAGCCACCGTGTCAGTGAGTACCCCTGGTGTGTTGGTGATCGTGATACCAGCTTCAGTGAGACCTTTTACATCAATATTATTGAAACCAACGGCGTAGTTAGCCACGATCTTCGCCTGCGGCGCGGCCGACAGTATATCCATATTGATGGTATCAGTGAGCAACGAGACCACACCATCGTACGGCCGCGCCGCAAGTGCCTTTTTGAGTTCTGTTTCGGTAAGAACTCCATCCTTTTCACTGACCACCACTTCGTGACCACCGTCACGCATCCAATCCAAACCGATGTCAGGAATTTTTCGAGTAACAAAGATCAACGCCATATGCTAATAGAACATTACCAATATGCACATATAGTAGCATGTCAGGAAGTCATAAGAACCCAACTGCGCACAATCCACATTCCTCTGCCCAAAGTATCGACACAAGCGCGTATGATACATATATAAGCAACACCAACATGACATACAAATCACTCACTATTACACATTGGATCGCACTCGGCCTCGCAGTTGTCGGTATCGTTTTCGTCAGTCTGTATTTCACCAAAGCTGAAGCAGTCTACAACCGCAGCGTCGGAACCTTATCAATAAATAAATTCTTCCCAGCAGCTGAAGAAGAATCAGTAACACTTTCATTTAGTGGTGTTATTGGTCTTGAAAGCATCGCTGATTTTTCAGGCTGGACACTACAAAACGCAGACGGGGGTTTCGTATACGACCTATCACAAGTGTATCTATCAAATACAGAACCAATTAAGCTTTGCGCAGAAACCTCAGCTGATCCAAACTGTAACTATCACTGGACCGGCGACGATGTCTTTAACAATGACGGTGATTCACTACGCGTTCTCGCTCATGACGGCACCACCATTGCTACCCTTAGCTACGACAGTACGAGCGCATTTCCTCTTAACGGTAGCGGCGACTATATCGCGACTGTCTACTCAACTGGCGACAAGATCACTGTTTGTGACACCCATAAAAACGGCACCATCCGAAAACGAAACCTAAATATCAAACAACTCATTCACGATCAAGAAGACGATGTTGCAGCAGGTGCAGATATCATTCCGCCATTTGTTTACGAGAACAATAAAAAACTCGGATATCATCCCGGAGTGAATTGGCCCGCTGGTGCCGAAATCCTCGCAAATGACTGCCAATAATTAACCGATCGGTCTGATCTCAATATAGCGCTGCTTCCAGGCCCGTTTGAATTTATCGACGGTGAGCGAACCGCCCCCCGTGGGCTCAGCCGGATCGTTGTAGTACACGAGTCCGTCTTGCACTGCTGTCACCACTACTAGATGTGGGATCGGATTTGTTGGTTCAAAAGTGTAGTGGACAGACGCCAAGACTGGACCTTCACGAACCACGTCAGCAAATGACGCAAACGCTTCTGCTACACTGAGCCCTGCCAGACTAACACTTGAACCAGCGAGTCCGTACGGTCGAGCTAAGTCAATGAGTCCCGCGTGGGTCCAACCCGCATCAGAAAGAAATGATCCGGCTGCGATCCCTTTTGCTAAAAGTACATCAGGCACCGGCGTCAATTCAGAATAGTAATCAATAACCATCGCGACACTTGCTATCCCGCATGAGACCTTTTTCCATTCTGGAGCAGTGATGTCTGTAAATTGTGAATAAAATGGCACCTCAGGAACTGGTGTGACTGGTTCTGTAATTGAAACTTCTGCAATTGTCTCAACCGGCGGCACCTCAGCTACTTGAAGCGGCTGCACACCAACTGTCATGTATGAGCCGATCAGCTCCGCCGGTGGAACTTCAGGCACAGACACAAAAACAGCTGCGCCATACAATGCGCCAGCTAATGCTACCAAAAGAACGGATATTCTTTCTGATCTCAAAACAGCGCCAGTGTAGCGCGACCTAAAATATAGACACAAGCAACTTACTATTGCTTAATCTTTTACGATCACCGTTGTACCCAATTCAGCCCAGTTATACAGCGTATGTGCAGTGTCTGGCGGAAGATTGACACAGCCATGAGAATATTGTGAACCAAAACTATTGTGCCAATACGCTCCATGGATCACTGCCCCACCCTCAGTAAAATACAAATTCCAAGGTACTCCGGGCAGATCATATACTTGTTGATCGATCAGATTTGGAAGCGGACCCTGCATGTAGCGACTTGGCGTTTTTTTGTAGATCGTAAAAGTCCCTCGCGGTGTCGGAGTAAGTTCCAATCCGGTTGAAATATTAGCTTCCATGAACAATTCACTCCCCTCAAACGCATAGAGTTTTTGCTCTGATCGATCGACTGTGATCACTTTCTGCGTACTCGTTGAGTAGTCATGTTCCCAGATGGTCTTATCACCCTCATCAAGCAAGACCTTTACGTAGTCAGCTGAAATGTACCAATCTCCCTGCAACCGTTCTGGATAGCGCAACCATTCGTCGAAGACGATCTTGTACCAGGTCGAACTCGCATGTTCGACCATACCACCCACCTTGAGCACTACCCCATTACGGACACTTGCCACAACTGGATACTCCGGACCAGGACCAGAACGTACCCGCAAGCACTCACCTTCAAAATGAGGACCACAACTGTCGAGCACTTCGACATATTCAAAGAGCACCCGTTCGATCGGTAATAATACTGGTGCCGCATCTGTCGAGGTAGCTTCGATGACCACCACTTCTTCTGATCCTAAAAATGGCGAATCAGGAGCAGCAAAGTCATCTAAATAGACGATCGGTGATGTAGAACTGTTCGTATCAGTCTGTGACGACCCCCAAAAACCACCTACCTTGAATAACACAGCAAGCAGAAAGAGTACCAATACTGAAAGTATGAAAATAGTTCGATTCGCCTGTCGTTCAGAAAGCGGCATACTTGTAAGTATACGGCACTGTCTAAGCTACTCGCAATTCAGGTGGGTGCAAAAAGGCCGCGCGAAGCGCGGCCGATACAAACTGACGATCTCTCAAGTGATCACTTCACGGACGCGTAGCCCGATCGAAGCATAATCAGGAGCAAACCAATCGATCCGAACCCGACAATGATCCGCATCCCAACCAAACCCTGGCGTGAACGACCCAGTAGTCTGGGTGCCGGTACACAACGTTATACAGTCTGCATCGAGATGTTTTCCATTGTATCGATAATAGAACAATTCCAGCAATAGTCGCTCCAACAAGGTTATCCCTGGTATGAGACTTTGTCGAACGTGCACAGCCGACTTCTTCTGGTGCTCAAAGTCTGCTTCGAACCGTTTCCGAACCCAGATCGCATACGGACCCTCAGCTCGTCGCCAATCATCGATCAGCGGAACTTCTGACAGATCGCGATCTGGTGAATCGATAGGAAACTCTTGATCCATAAGATCGATACACTCAAGCAGTGTGATCGATGGAACCACGATCAGCTGGGCGAATCGTGGATTGAAAATCGGCAGTCGAACATCTGAGACGCTGCATTCTACCTGCAGGTCATCGAAGATCTGCTGCCAGAGCAACTGTTGCATGGCAATGTCGTTTTCATGACCACCATCGATCAGGGTCATGGTTCTCCCCGTAAACGCAAATTGTTGTGCCAAGTTTAATTCCCTTCTTGAGTCAAATTGTAGTACAAAGAACGATCACCAGCGTAGTGCTGATGAGCCACTACTTTGCGCTTTTTCCCCGACCTTGTAAAGAATACTAAAACCGTACCTGTGTATAAGGTTGTGGAAAAGTTGTTGAATAAAGCTTTATAAACTAGCTAAAATCTGTGGAAACTCATGGAAATACACACCAAAACTGTTGACAAACCTGTGTATAAGTCATTGAATAGGAATACGTAGGCAAAACGACTTGAGGAGACCTGCGATGACAACGGAGATCTTTAAAATAAGGGTTACACAGCCACACTACAACTTGTGGCAAATCTGGCTTTGTTCATCGCGACTGTTTGTACTCATGTACACATGGGTAACGCGTGACGAACGCCCGACATTCGAAAAGCAGTTCGCCTTCTGGCGCAAATGGCCAAAAGAACGCTGCAGCTTCGCCGTCCTGTTTGGTGTGATCTTCACCCCCAAAAGTGGCTCATGATGCCGCGAGACAGACCCCTTCGGGCCTGTTTTTTTATCCTTCATCAAGTGGCTGATCAGCCAGCTTCCGACCAGTTATAGCCCAATGCTCAGCTTGCTCTCTGGTAGCAAACGCCTTCATGTTGGTGCGACCCGCAACCTTCAGGGCAATGTCCATGAAGTTGCGCATGATCAAGTTTGCGCCAAACACTCCCGTGCGTGTTGCGTAGCCTTTGTTATGTCGAACAAGAGAGATCAAGAAGGACAACGAATCTTGATCTGCCTCAACCCCTCCAACCAAGTCAATGATGCAGTAGACATGCTCCTCATCCCTTTCCTTAGCGGTACGCATCGCTTCTCGAACAGACTCTCCCCAGGCTTCAAGGTGCTCTATGTGATCACTACTTAGATTACCGCTCATGCGGAGTTGTATGACACCATGCTCGTCAATATAGCAGCCGAGCTCCATATCATGTTCAGTTCGGTGAAAAGCTTCCATGGTGACAGTATACCGAACCAAAAAAATGCTTCAATATCAAAAGAATCCTTCGGTATATATCTGATGCGCCGCAACACCCACCTCTTGCAGACTTTGCCACATCCCCTGCACAAACGATACTGAGCCGCAAACAAAGAATGACGCTACAGATAGATCAGCAACTTTCTCTGCTATCTGCTCACCATCCATGCGACCGGCATGTAGATCTGCATCGTCCACTGGTTCTTGAGTCACAAAATAGTACAGTGTGAAATCATCATGCTGTTTCGCGAGAGTTGCAAACCGCTCACGAAAGCTGATCTCACTAGCGGTGCGATTAGAGTAAAACAACTTGATCGGCCGTTGATCTTGCTGCTGTGTGAGCGAATCGATAATACTTGCAGATGGCGTAATTCCGACTCCACCAGAAATAAATACCAGTTCTCCCTCATCTTCTGGCTCTGGATAGAAAAACCCATACGGAGCACTGGTGGTCACTGTCGCTCCAACCGGAAGATCTATGATCGCACTTGAGAAGGTGCCAATTTTCTTGATTGTGATCGTCACTTCGTCTGACTCTGGTGCACTTGAAAGACTATACGACTTCCCTTCTACCGGCGGATGCCCTGGCAACAGAATAGTCACATACTGCCCTGCTCGAAATGTTGGTTTTTCTACTACCGGCTCCAGGACCATAGTTTTTACCGTCGGTGTCTCTGTGCGCCATTCAATTATTTTCCATTCGTACGTAGTCTCATTCATGTTGTTGCTGTTCAAAATCTTCGATCGCTTCTCGAAGCGCCTGGTGACCAAGGACCGAACAATGATATTTCCGGTCCGGCAGACCACCGAGTCGATCTATGATCGCCTCTGGCGTGAGTCGTTTGGCGTGCCGGAGGAGCATACCACCGTTTTCAGTCGCCATAACTGACATCATGGAGGTTGAAGCGATCGCTGACGCACAACCAAACGTGCGCCACTTACACTCTGCTATCTTTGTCTTGGTCTGGTCCACCCTGATCCACACCACCATCATGTCGCCGCAGGCTGGACTACCCACGACCCCGACTCCATCTGATTCGTAGTCTTTTTCATCAAGCAATATGTTGCGCGGGTTAAAAAAGTGATCTTTGACCGTATCAGAATAGAGCCAGCTCGATCCAGCATCGCAAGTGGTGACATCGGGAGTTTTTGATTCTTTTTTCATACAGCAAATTCTATATGACTGGTCGTTGCCGCAGTGAGCTGACGTAAGCGATCAACACTTTTCTTAAGACACTGCACAGTGTACTCAAGATCATCCTTTGTTGTCTCTCGGCCAAGCGTAAAGCGCAGACTACCATGAATGAGTCCATCTGGGATGCCAATCGCCTGAAGCACATGCGATGGCGTGAGATCGTGTGCCGAGCAAGCTGAGCCGGTCGCTGCCGCAATGCCGTAATGATCAAGTTCAAGGACGAGCGATTCTCCTTCAAGGGTCGGGACTGTAATGTGGAGATTATTCGGAAGACGTACGTCTGGGTCTCCATTCATCACAATATCTGGCAGCACGGTATGAAGCTGATGCCAGAAGTGATTGCGGAGGTCGGTGAGGCGGGCGGCTTCAGCCGCCCGCCTCACGACCGCGAGCTCGAGTGCTTTCGCAAACCCAGCGATCAACGCCGCGTTCTCGGTACCAGCACGCAATCCCCCTTCCTGACCACCACCAACTATGAGCGGCTCGAGTCTCACTCCGCGCCGCACATACAGCATACCCAACCCTTTTGGACCATATATCTTCGCTCCGTTTAAAGTAAGCAAGTCGACACCTAGCTCGCGAGGTAACACTTCGAGCTGCCCGGCTGTCTGACAGGCATCAGTGTGAAAGAGCGGACGTTTCGCTTCATTGATCTGCCGCAATGCTTGAGCGATCTCAGCAATTGGTTGGATCGTACCGATCTCGTTGTTGGCGTACATGACCGATACCAGTGTCGTGTCTGGTCGCACAGCCGCCAGCACATCCCCAACCGACGCAATTCCGCTTGACTCCACCGGCACATACGTCACTGCAAACCCATCTCGCTCAAGCACCTTCGCTGCGGCTAAAACAGCTTTATGTTCGATCGCGGTGACCACAATGTGTTTCCCACGATCTTTCCGTGCTCGTGCTGCACCAAGAATCGCTAGATTGTCAGACTCAGTACCTGAACCAGTGAAAATGATCTCACTCGGCTCCACTGCCAAACTCGCTGCCACAGACTGCCGCGCTGCTGCCAGTGTGTCGTGTGCCTTACGTCCGATCTCGTACATCGAGGACGCATTGCCGTACGTCTCGCTCGTATGCTGCAGCAGCAGCGCGGCCACCTCTGGGTCAACCGGCGTCGCCGCAGCATGATCAAGGTATACTTTTCTCGTTTCGATCTGATTCATACTTATCTAATACCACAGTGCTGCACGTACTTGCTGGCGATTTTTTGCAGCTCCAAGAACTCTTCATTACTGTAGGTAGTCTTCCGCATAAAGGCAGGATTTAAGAGCTTTGTTGGTACAAACCGCTGCAAGTAGTAGTGCTCAGCGCCCTCGATCTCTTTTGCGATCTCTTCGATCTCTTCTGGCGACAGCAATGACTTAACCACCGTAGTACGAAACTCATATGGCACTCGACCCTCAAGCAGCAAAGCTCTGGTTTCCCGTATCGCGTCCACATCAACTGGCCTGGTCACAGTTGCGGAGTACTTAGAGAGCGGAGCCTTAGCATCAACCGCCACATAATCGACCATACCCTCGGCCACTGCAACAGTGACCACATCAGGCCGGGTGCCGTTCGTATCAAGCTTTACCTTGAACCCCATTGATTTGATCTGGAAGATAAAATCCAAGAGATCGTCATGCATGGTCGGTTCGCCACCAGTGATCGTTACTGCATCGAGCTTACCACGACGCTTCACCAAGAAATCGAAGAATGACTCAGTCGAGAGCTCGGTTGCAGTCTCCTCTACCAGCTCTGGATTGTGGCAGTACGGACAACGGAAATTACACCCGATCGTAAAGACGATAGCAGAGATGTGGTCTGGATAATCAATGATAGAACATTGTTGTAAGCCACCTAAGCGCATGATACATGCTCGGTCTTGGTTATAGCATCATGGTCTTTGGCGATGGTCTCTCGAAGCTCAAACTCTGCCTTTTTACCGTCATTCCACTGCTCAACTGGTCGCAAGTACCCGACGATCCGCGAGTACACCTCACACTGCTCATGACAATCTGGACACACCAGCACCTCGCCCGGCAAGTAGCCATGGTTCTTACATACACTAAAGGTCGGCGATATGGTGAAGTACGGCAAGCGATACTGTTCGCAGATGCGCTTCACCAGACTCTTGATGGTGTTTGGATTATCAACCCGCTCTCCGAGGAAGAAGTGAATGACGGTACCACCCGTGTACTTAGTCTGTAGTTCATCTTGTAGTTCAAGGATCTCAAACGGATCGTCGCTATGCATGACCGGCAAGTGCGTGGAATTGGTGTAGAACGGAGCAACCACACTCTTACCGACCCCATTTGCAAACACCATGTCGTCACCAAGCTGCTTCTGATCGATCTTAGCCAAACGGTACGAGGTTCCCTCTGCTGGAGTCGCTTCGAGGTTGTAGTTGTTGCCAGTTTCTTCCTGATAGTCAGCTAGACGATCACGCATGAAGTCGAGCACTTCCTCAGCAAAAGCCTGCCCTGCTTCAGTAGCAATTCCTTCTCCAAGCAGATTCTGCGCTGCCTCATTCATACCCACCAACCCAATGGTCGAGAAATGATTCTGCCAGTAGCAACCATTCATTTCGCGTAACGTAGCTAGATAGTGCTTAGTGTATGGATACAGATTCTTCTCAGTAAGCCCTTCAAGCACTTCACGTTTGATCTCCAAACTAGTCTTCGCAATATCCATGAGTTCACCCAGTCGAGCAAGAAACTGCTTCTTGGTCTTTGCGTTGTAGGCAATGCGCGGCAGGTTCATGGTCACCACGCCGATCGAACCAGTGAGCGGATTGGCACCAAAGAGTCCACCACCGCGCTTCTGTAATTCGCGATTATCGATACGAAGCCTGCAACACATCGAACGAGCGTCGTCAGGACTCATGTCAGAATTGATGAAGTTGGAGAAATACGGAATACCATACTTCGCCGCTGCCTCCCAGAGGTGAGTAATATGTTTGTTGTCCCAATCAAAGTCAGCGGTGATGTTATAGGTTGGAATTGGAAACGTAAAGACCCGTCCGGTTGCATCCCCCTCACACATCACCTCAAGAAAGGCTTGATTGAGCATGTCCATTTCGCGCTGGAAGGTGGCATAAGTTTCGTCAGTTGCTTGGCCGCCACGGATTACCTTCATGTTCTTGTAGTGTTCTGGCACCGTGAGGTCCATTGTGATGTTAGTGAATGGTGTCTGGAACCCGACACGGGTCGGCACATTTACATTGAAGACAAACTCCTGTAATGATTGCTTCACCTCTTCATACGAAAGGTGGTCGTACCAGATAAATGGCGCCAAGAGTGTATCGAAGTTTGAGAACGCCTGCGCTCCAGCTGCTTCACCCTGCATGGTGTAAAAGAAATTCACGATCTGACCAAGCGCAGCGCGGAAGTGTTTTGGTGGCGCACTATGGAGCTTGCCCGGTACACCACCAAAGCCACGCTTCAGAAGATCATACAGATCCCAGCCGACACAGTAGACAGAGAGTAAGTTGAGGTCATGAAGATGAAAATCTCCGGCTCCGTGCGCGTCACGCACTTCAGCCGGGTAGATCTTATCAAGCCAGTAGGTGCGACTGATCTCAGACGCGACATGATTGTTGAGTCCTTGGAGCGAAAACTCCATATTGCTATTTTCCTTCACCGTCCAGTCTGACTTACCAAGATAACTATCGACAAGATCGATCGTTTCAGTACTGACCATTCGGCGAATGTGCGCATGCTGCTCACGATACAAGATATATGCCTTGGCGGTCTTGAAGTACTCTAGTTCCATGAGCACACGCTCAACAATGTCCTGTACTCCTTCGACAGTTGGTATCGGATCAGTTGGGGTTGCGCTCGCGGTGATCTCTTTTACCGCTTGCTTCGTGGCCTTACTCAGGTCGCGCTTGTTAAATTCTCCGGTCGCCCGCATTGCTTTTTCAATGGCCCGCGAAATCTTGCGCTGGTCAAAGGCTTTTATTGATCCATCTCGCTTAACAATGTGGGTGACGGCTGCAGTCACCTCTTTGCTCATAGGCTTGTATATAAGGATTTATTGGATAAAAAATAGACTCAACAGAGCCCACAACGCATAGATACATATCTATGTTTATGTTAATAGTAATATAGACAACCATCTATATACAGGATACCCTGTGCAAAAGTGAAATTGAGGGCTTTATTTAGGAATAATTGATTTTGTATGGCTGAAGATGCAGAACGAACGTACCAGCGACCACCTTGGGTGACCGCAAAAGTAATGAACGAGGAGGAACTCTGCCCCACCTGCTTCAAGGCAGTCGGAGTAGAAAGCCGCTACAAACTCATCTGTGCACTCGGAAAGATCGAAGACGGCGCAACAGTCACTCACCTCACCGATAGACTTGGCCTGCGCCAACCAACAGTCACACATCATCTGCAAGTACTACAGTCAGTTGATGCAGTAAAGGTGGAGCAAAAGGGCCGCGAGCGGATCTATACCCTGAACAGAAACGCACACTGCTTTGAGGACTGTAAGATACCGTATTAGTTGTGTGGAAAAGCTGGCGGGGCCCACGAAGTGGGCCCCGCCAGCTTTTCCTCTTCCACCTTATGCTATGCTACCAGTATGGAACCAAGACAAGTTCTCATCATTGAAGATGATGAAGCGTTGCAAGCACTATACGCAAAGATCATTGGTGACGCAGATATCACCGTACGCACTGCAAGCACCGGCACCGAAGGCGTCTCCCTTGCACTCGAACACCACCCAGATGTGATCCTGGTCGATGTCATGCTGCCTGATATTTCTGGACACGATGCAGTCAAAAAGATCCGACTTGATAGCTGGGGCAAGAACGCCACCATTATCTTTCTCACCAACCGCACTGACGCCGAAAGTGTCGTGAACGCGGTCGAAGAAGGTAGTGATGAATACATTGTGAAGGCGCACATCTCCAACAAAGAGCTTCTCAACCGCGTACGGGCTGCCATGATGGCCTAATAGAAAAACGGGGCGCCCACGAAGTGGGCGCACCGTTTTTCTTTTACCGCTCTACCCCGCAATCATCCCCCGAACACTGCCCTGCCACTTCGATCTCGATCGTTGCGTGTCCAACATGATACTCTCGCAAAATATTCGCCACCGCTTCACGCACACTACTTTGCTGCTCCATTCCCGCTGGTGTCACCACCACATGCCCCGTGAAGATATTATGCTCGCCATCAAGCGACCACACATGCACATCATGAACCGACTGCACTTCAGGCACAGCTGTAACACGCTCCAGCACTTGCTCAAGCGGCACATTGCTCGGTACTCCTTGCATCAGTAAATTCACCACTTCTCGCAGATTACGCAAAACATTCCACAAAATAAACACCGTGTATCCAATTGTCAGAAGTGGATCAACCAAATAAAAATCAGTAAAGTAAATAACGATTCCGGCAACTAGTACCGCCACCCAACCCAACACATCTTCGAGCATGTGCCACGAGAGCATCTTCTCATTTGCACTGTGTCCATGACTCAGCCTAAAATACGCCAGTGAGTTAACCAGTACTCCAAAAATCGCCACCCCGATCATTCCTGTCGCCATCACTTCTTCCGGCGCAAACAACCGCTGTACTGCTTCAATCAGAATAAAGACTGAACCAACGAGAAGTACCACCGCGGTAAACACAGCTGAAAAGAGTGATAGTCGAGCATATCCAAACGTACGCTTCTTGTCTGCCGGACGCTCAGCCTGCTTCTCTGCAAAGTACGCCGTGAACAGCGAAATGCTGTCACCCAGATCATGGAGCGCATCAGAGAGGATCGCGACACTGTTAGTCAACAAACCACCGATCAACTCAATGATCGTAAAGCCAATATTCAAAATACCCGCAAAGAGGACATTACCACTACGCGATCCGTGATGGTGGTGATGACCATGCAATCCATGATGATGCACATGATCGTGATCATGGTCATGATGATGTTCGTGAGACATAACAAGAAGACACTTATAGTTATTAATTACTTCTGGAGATGCGCACCAGGCGCCTTAATCACTTTTGATAGTAACATCCACCTGTAAAACAGTCCACTTATTTACTCATCAAGATGCACTCCAACTATACATTACGTCTCTTTTGACTTTACCCTCTGATTGATCTACGATGCGAAGAGAGGCAAAACTCACGGAGGGTCACATGACCGCAACGATCGACCTTGTTCTACTAGGTCTTGAGCATACAATCCAGCCGTATGTACCGCGACTTGAAGTGAAGACACTGCTGCTTGATTTCAGCGACACGCACGGCATGTGCTCAGAGACCATGATCCATAAGCGCATGTTGATCGACAGTCTGTTTGGTGACGGACCAAAAAGATACAACCTACAGACCTATACCAAGATACGTCTGGTCAAACGTCGACCAATGAGTCCAACCAACGCGCACTTACGATTGCGTGAAGACATGATCGCGACAAAGGTGCGCCAATATCGAGGGAATGATCTCTATGCTCTCTCACTCAAGGAATTCCTAGAGCGTGTACGCGCCGTGCCAAGATCAGACTACAACTTCTGGACGATCAACAGCACACTGCCGGCGATTGCGTATCTCGAAGCCCTCACAGGTCAAAACCTTTGGGCCATACCCCTGATCGGTGGAGGACTTCACAGACACCTTGAGTACGGCGACCCATTCAGCAAGACCATGATCATTCCGATCGAGTTCATCCAAGAACATCAATAGAAACGGCGGGCCTACGGCCCGCCTTTTTGATCTCGATCTTTTTCATTCAAACTACGGATACAACTCTGGCTTCACGAATGGGATGAGCGCAAAGATAAGCGGCTGGAAGTAGTAGTCAGCTCGGTTGACAACATCATTGGTCAACACCCCAACTGCCCCACCCTTGTGCTTACTATTGGTTTCATTAAACGCAATATCAGTCGCCACACCAAGCTCTTCGCCCTGGTCGATGAGTTCACTGACTCGCGGCGGAAGCAAGAAGGCGCCAGTGCGACCAAAACTAATCTTGCCAGCAGTATCCTGTACGCACATCCACGCTGAGGTCCAATACTCATCGTCGAGAAGAATAAGACCGCCCTCGAGACCAACAAAATAATCAGCATCAGGGTACGCTTCCCGACAAGCCGCAGCGCGATTCTCTGCTCCAAGCTTGGTCTCATCATCACCCATCGGCTGATCTGAGACACCCGATGGTGCGCTATGGGTAAAAAATGAAAACTGCTCGCCCGGAAAAGCGGCGGTAAATGCCCGCTCGGTTGCTTCGAGCTTCACAGGATTGTTTGAACCTACAATGACTTTTTTCATGGTGTATTCCTTAGTACTGGCTGAAACTATTGTAGCTAAGTTACACGACCAAGAAAACTAGACGACTATCGATTCAAACTTTCAAGAATTAAGATGATCTCTTCCTCTCGAAGTGGAACCCACGGTGAGTTGTCAGGGTTTGAGGCAGCTGCTGCTGGACTCTGTCCCTGATTCCACCACTTAGCGTAGTAGGCAGCACCTTCAAAGAGCACTCGGTCACCCGCATCATAAATGCGCATACCAGACCAGGTCGGATACGTTCCAGCTGGAAGGGTCGGTCGCTCTACCGGACGATCAGTCGCTAGAACTGGACCGATCAGCATCCATGGTGTCTCCCAGGCCTGTAGCACTGGGTTATCTGGTAGATCATTCTTGGTCCACCACTTTGCTTCATACACATTGCCGTGCCACACCACCTTTGTCCCCTTGAGATAGGTTCCGGTCTCTTTCCAGATCTGATACGGACTCGTTTCTGGATCATCTTCCACATGCACATTGGTGCGCGGATCTTCGACCGTCAGCATCTTTGCATTCTGCATCAGGTCACCGTCGAAGCCAGCGCCAAGAGCAAGTGAAAACGCATACGGTGACGCCGTCACGCCACTACAACGATCAGACACCACTTTCACATCAACATAGTTCTCTCCACACGGAATGTCACGATTGGCAGACCATATCGACATGCGGCCAACCCCCTGCTCAAGCGCAAACGTATTAAAAGAAACAGCATCTTCGAGAGTGAAGACCTCACCGAGCACATCATTCTGACCGATCATCGGAGTCGCTCCGAGCTTCTGCCAGACCGTTGCACCATCTTGATACGTCCCGGATTGTTCATACAAAATACCGAGCTGGCGGTGAGTTTCAATGAGTGCCTTGCGAGACGCTTCATACATTGAATCATTCTCGTCTCGACTACCACCATAGTCCATCGTCATTACGTTCACTCCAGCAATATCTACTCCACCTGCGAGCATGAGTGCCACCGCGTCAGTACCAGCAGTGGTCAAACCTTGTGGCGCAACCGGCAGGGTCAGCCAGATCGCCAAGTCCTTTTCAGCAGCCCGATACTCTTGCTGCAGCTGAGCGATCGCTGCAGCACGTCGTTTTGCCGCCTCGAGATCGGTCAACCCCTCGTTTTCAAGATCAAGATCGATCGTATTCACACTGTACCGCTCGATCACAGCACGGTATGCATCAGCTAGTGCAGCTTCATCGAGACATTTGAGGGCTAGTTCGGAATTAAGCGCCCCTCCAAACGAGACAGCGATCCGACCACCGCGCTGCTGAAAACGAGCAATACGTCGATCAAGATCAAGCGAAACCGCTGCTTCATCTAAGGTGTAGTACCCTCCCCAAGTCGGCACACACGGATCATCATGGGAAGACACGATGAATGACAAGACCGCATCTGAAGACTCCATACCACCGCGCTGTTCAAAGTCATAGGTTGGCAGTGAGGTGACATCAACATAACCCGCAAACCACGGAAGATGATCTTCATTTAGCACTTCTTCCTGCCACTTAGCAAAACTCTGGGTTGTACCATATCCAACACCACCAATGATCGCCAAGACAATAGCGAGTCGCACGATCGACAATCGCTTTCGGGTCTGTGTCTGTACTACTGAAGCTCCTCCTTCCATATGCAAATTAATTACCCTCGCTTACTAACCCTCGCTTCATGCCAAATCGAGGCCAATTCCAAGAACGCTTCTTGGTCGGTGTTACCGGCACTTCGACATATAGTACATCAACTAGTGCCAACCAAAGATCGACGATCATATTCTTGACCCCAATATACGCAACGATCGCCCACATAGCCGCAAACGCATTGAAACCAGCGAACGCAGCATTGCCCCAGTTCTGCCCCTCAATGTTACGCCACAAGGTAAAGAGTGAAAAGATGACGATCGCCAATGGTGCAATGAGATAGAGCCAATTGGTCGCAGTGCGATTCTTCACTTTTGGTGTACGGGCAAATGGGATCTTTTTGGTAGTGATCGCTTGCTGCAACGACTTCAGTGTACCTGCGATGTTGACCGGAAGCAGAATGAGATTGAAACCGTAGATACGGAAGATGTCAGTGTAATTATAGCGACAGTACTTGAGATCCATCGACATTGCAATGAAGTACGGTGCAGCAGCCAACAACACTAACGGACTCAACAGTCGTCCATCGTATGGGTACGCCAAAAGAAAAACGAGACCAGCGCTCGACCAAGCGATCGATACCATGTAGTTGGTGCGGATCAAGAACTCAAGCTTCGACATCGGCCGACCTTCGTGCTTACGCTTATGACGCAGCTTTAAAAGTTTCGGAAAGATAAGTAACCCACCATTTGCCCACCGCAATCGCTGTACCACCAAAGAGCCGAAGTCGGGCGGCGTCGCGCTATAACTCAGACGCTCCGGATAATTAACCAGCCGCCAGTCATGGAGTGCCATGTCAATACTCGACTCAGTATCTTCGATCACGGTGTGGTCTTGGACATAGCGCTTCACTTCAAACCCACCGACAAATTCTGTCTCAACAATATCCTCAAGCGCTCGCTTGCGGATCACTGCATTAGCGCCCACCCAAAAGGTTGCCCCGTAGTGACTCATCCCCTGATGAATGATGTGTTGGATATCAGTGGTCGCGCCCGACAGTCGCTCAAGGCGAGATGGTGCACCTCGGAACGATGAGTATGGAGTCTGTACCACTGCTACATCGGCATTGTTTGGCTGTTCAAGGAAATGTACCAACCGAGCACAGTATCCACGAAGCAATACCGAGTCAGCATCCAATGTCAAAATGAAATCAGTATCCCTGATCACGAGATCGGCTTCGTCTGCTTTATTGGTCTTCATCAGGATCGTTCCTTCTGCGGTCTGTTCTTTGTGGTACATACCGCCCATGAGACCAATATACGCATTGAGGTTCATCGCCTTGTTTCGCTCGTGTGAGAGTGAGATGTATCGCTTACGCTCAAAGAGACTCACCTTGGCCTGGAAGATCCAGACGAGTCGGTTACACAATTGCTCTACACGACTCTTCGTAAACTGCACACCACCATCACGCAACGCCAGCTGTTCTCGCCCGGCAGCGCGAAGCTCCCCAGCAAGTTCACACAAGACCTGGTCCGCAAAGAACATGTCTACATGATCTTCGATCACTTCGATCTTAGCTGTATGCTCTAACCAATCTGCGGTCCATTCATACTGCGCCACAATGCGCTCGATGGCTTTCTTGTCTCCTTTGAAATTCGTCTTCTCTAACTCAGTTCGAAGTGCCATTGCAGCAGCGAGCGGTTCAGACAAGAGCGCTTCGATCTCAGCACCAAGCTGCAATGTCTGCTCGATGCGCTCTTTGTGCTCTGGTCGTACACGAAACGGCTCATCGTCAAGCAGTAGTACGACATTGAGATCTGGATGTTCCTGGAGTGCCGCTGAAAGCAAGGTCTTTCTGATCACCTGCACCTCTTCACTATACGAAGGCACAAGCACAGTGATCGATGAACGATGCGTCGCAAAGTGTTCGTCCAGTACGCGCTGTGGTGCACGCATATGTTTTTTAAAACTCTGGAGCGCACCTTGTCGGGTGATGAGATAGATAAGTGCGGACAATGTAAGAAAGGTCACGATCGTCGAATAACCCACCACTTCGGCCGTGAACTGGTAATCCTGCGGGCCATCAATGAGCTGACGGATGATCACATCGGTAATGTACATAAGCCAAAACACGATCGTCAGCACAATGGCAATGCGGCTGTACGCAATCACAAAATTCGTCGGCTTGTCGTGCATATATGAAAGTGGCACCACGTTCTTCTCCGAACCCCACTGACGCTTAAACGAACACCGTTCAAGGCTCTTTCCTTTACTCTTTTTCTTACTGCGAAACATGTTCATAATTTGTATTTCCACCACCACATTAAGCAAAACCGCACCGTATCAAAGTGATACAAAAGTGCGGTGTTCTTGGTGTTAATTTATAACATTATGTGCAGTTTTGTCAAACTCTTTAGGGTATAGGCTTGATCCTATCCAAAGGTGAATGTATACGCTCTAAATCCAGGCTCTACCTTCAATCTCAACTCATGCGTGCCATACTCATCACTAGTGTAAATGTGATACATGCGTTCCTCTGACACCATCAACTTCTCCTCTGCCACATCAGCTCCAGCTTGATCGAGTGAGATCGGTTGGCCATCAAGGTACACTTCAGCAACATTCTCCAAACCAGACCCAAGGACCATGTAGACATTTTTCGCGGTAAAGGTGTATACCAATTCCCCAGCACTTCGTGTCTCGGCATACTCCGAAGTAATGTTCCAGGTACCATCAAGATACAACTGGTCAGCGGAAAAGGTGGTAGGTAACGAAAGTGTCTGCACACCGCCCTCGTGTTTCGTACCATTTCCGAGATACTCATTGCGCTTAGAACCAAAGTACACCTCAGGACTGCCAACCGACGCAAAATCGACAGCTGTGACACCGACCACGCCACCCACTGTCTGTGCTGAAGTTTTACCGAGCTGGGCCAGAGCAGCTTGAATTTCTGCTTCAGTCTCGTCGTAAGCACCCTCACCAATGTGGTCGTAGATGATCTGTCCCTTCTCGTTGATCAAGTATTTTCGCGGCCAAAACTTATTCCCAAACGCCCGCCAGGTCGAGTAGTCATTATCAAGCACCACGGGGTACTTGATCCCAAAATCAGCGATTGCTTGCTCTACGTTGCTGGTCTGTTGTTCAAATGCAAACTCCGGTGTATGCACCCCAACGATCTCCAAACCCTGATCGTGATACCGTTCATACCAAGTATTCAAGTATGGCAGCGTGCGACGACAGTTGATACAGCTGTACGTCCAAAAATCTACCAGTACGATCTTTTCGCCTTGAAATTGCTCTAGAGTAATTGGTTCATTACTGGTATTTAGATACGCACTGATGCCAGCAAGCTCTGGGGCCTGTGGCCCGGTCGGTGCATCCGCGCTATCTTTCAGCGCACCGACCGGGCCCATATCGTCAGGCATGTCGGTTTTCTCGAGCAATCGTTGCTCGATCTTGGTCACATCAAAGAAACCTGAATCCAAGATCGCTGTCTCCAGCTGTTTATCGAGACCAGAGATGATCGCAAAGCCAACCAACGCGATCAGTACACCCATCCCGCGCTTTACCCAACCGCGCGGATCAGCTGCGCCAGAGAGACGACCAACCAACTTCTGCCCAAGGAGCGCGATCAAGACCAGCACCAGCGCCAAGCCTAGTGTGTACGAGAACAAGTACACCATCCCGAGTGCAAACGACGACGGCAGTACAGTCGCCAAGATCACAAAGTATGTAGGAGAGCAGGTTGAGAACACCGGTCCAAGCGCCGCTCCCATAATGACATCACCCCACACACTATTTTGCTTACTACCTTTGTTCAACAGCACTTGTGATCGACTGTTGAGAATGGCGTTGAATTTAAGACCTTCCCACAGCGAGGGAAAGATCAACACAATTCCAAGCACCAACAAAATACCGCCAGAAAACCATTTCCAGAATGCAGGTGGAATGTCGATCACGAGCGTCGTCGCCTTAAGTAGCAAAGTAAAGACGATCACCGACAACGCCAGTGAAGCGGTGATAATGTACGGCTTCCACCGATTACCGTGATCGGTCGCTGAGCCACCGATCACAACCGGCAAAAGCGGTAAAATGCAAGGCGCCAAGACAGTGAGTGCGCCAGCGATAAATGAGATAAGTAGTAACGTCATAAGCTAAATGGTCTGACTCGCCACTGCTGCAGCGCTGGCGCTACCGGTCCACTTCTTCAGCAGATTGCCATTAGCATCAACTTGAACAAACGTATGCTGCACCGTCACACCGTATTTCTTCTTGAGTTCAGTCTGTGTATCAAAATCAAGCTTGAGGATCGCCAACCCATCAGGAACACCCGTTGACCTGATACTCGCATCTGCTGCACGACAGGTCGGGCACCACGAAGCATGGAAGAATAGCACTACATCACCGCTGTTTGCGAGCGCGAGTTTATCTGCCGTGTACGCCTCATACGTACCATGCAAAACGTTGCTGTCCGCTTCCATCATCGCATCAGCACCCTCCATCATTACTCCTGCCTCTTCCATCATCGCACCAGATTCCTCCATCATGACACCGTCTGGTACACCGGGTTCTTCTTGCATCATCATTGCTCCTTCCGCCTCTTCACTCTCTTCCATCATCGCGCTCTCGCTCATAGTAGCTTCCATACTTTCATCAGTGTCCTGAAGCAACCACCAACCGCCAATACCCGCCACGACCAGCACCGCCACGATGATCAACATTGTTTTATTGTTTTGATTGTTTTCCATATATTTATTTTTACTCTTGACTCACCTACTCAGTAAATAAGTAGAGATAGTCTTGATAACCCTCCCTCGTCATTTCAGTCTGCGACACAAAACGTAGCGCGCCGGAATTGATGCAATAACGCTTCCCACCATGTTCTGTCGGACCATCGTTGAAAATATGTCCGAGGTGACCTCCCCCACTCCGAACCTCGGTCCGTACTAATCCATAAGTTGTATCCGGCAATTCTGAGACCGGCGCACCCGTGATGGTCTGATAGAAGCTCGGCCAGCCAGTTCCGGAATCATATTTGTTGGTTGAGGAAAACAGCGGATCACCCGTCACCACATCGACATAAATGCCCGCCTCATGATTGTCCCAGTACGCATTCTTAAATGCCGGTTCAGTGCCATTTTCAGCAACAATATGATAGGCGCTAGCATCGAGGGCTTTTTGCAAAACAACGATCTCTTCCGCAGTGTAGGTCTGAGGCGTCCACACAGTTGTATCTGTACTACTTGTTTCTAGGGAGTCAGTCACATCCATCCCCTCCTCACTCAAAAAGTACAGCGCCGCATCCTTAGCCCATGTCTCTTCCACAAAGCCAGCACGACCCGAAGCTCTCTTATATCGTTGATAATGATCAGCGGCCTTTTTGTAATAATCCTGATGATACTCTTCTGCTTTAAAGAAAGTCGTAAAAGGAAGGATCTCAGTGACGATCGGTTTATCAAATAGACCACTAGTACCAAGACGCTGCTTAGAATCCTCAGCGATCTGCCGCTCAGTGTCATTACTGTAAAAGATGGCAGTACGATACTGTGAACCGCGATCTGCGAACTGACCACCATCGTCGGTCGGGTCGATGTGGCCCCAATACACATCCAAGATCTCTTTGAACGAAATACGAACCGGATCAAATGTCACTTGCACCGCTTCTCGGTGACCAGTCTTACCCCGCGAGACCGTCTTGTAGTCTGCAGTGTCTGCTGTACCTCCCGCGTACCCATTCACCGCGTCTACCACCCCCGGTTCTTCCTGGAAGAAGGCTTCAGTACACCAGAAGCATCCACCAGCCAAGACCACCGTCTCACGCTGCCCAGAATCGACAGCTACTGACGCTGTTGCTGCTGGAGTCGTCCCTACCGCAGTCACTTCGGTCGTTGGACTCATCGAACTGCCAGCACCCTCCTCCTGTGCACTGTCAGCGATCGCATCAGCTGACATGTTCTCATTATCTGAAACTGCCATCTCATCTTCAGATGACATTTCACTCATATCTCCGACACTCTCCTCACTGGTCGACACCAGCTCGGTCACCGGAGGAACCTCACTCACACCATGATCTTTCGTGACCATATATGCACCAGCACCCAAAGTAGCCAGAGCCAGAACAGCCAGTACGATGATCGTTACACTGCCTTTATTACCAATTTTCATATGTAAAGTATACTATACATTTACAGATGACTACAAGTAGCTGTAGACAAGAACTTCACATAGCAAAAAACCAGCTGAAGCTGGTGATTTATGCTGCTGCCGGACTAGGGCTCGGTCACGAGTCACTAAGTATATTATTTCGCTACGCTCATAATCTACTAAGTGCTCGCGACCCCGGCTCGCTGGTTCGTCGCGGCGGGCCAAAGCCGCTCCTCACATCGCTGCGCCTTTCTCGCCCTATTTTCGGCCCCACTGAGCACAGAAAAGCAGGCAAAAGCCTGCTTTTCTGTGCTGGCTGCCGGACTAGGGCTCGAACCTAGATACCCAGGACCAAAACCTGGTGTCCTACCATTAGACGATCCGGCAGTGTATTTGATTGTTGTTGCTTCGATGAAGCATTGCAGGCAGTCAGATGCTTGCGTCAGATTTTCTTCTTGGATGGAAGAAAATCAGACGTACTCAGAAATTATACTCGCTACGCTCGGTAATTTCTGGCAACCATTAGACGATCCGGCAGTGTATTTGATTATTGTCGCTTCGGTGAAGCTTTATTGAATGGCGCGCGGGCGTAGCCCGCGCGCCAGATACAGTAGCACATTTTGATTACTTTTTCAGCCCAGCATTGCTACAATAGCTCTATGACCACCTACCACAAATTGGTCCGTGATCGCATCCCGGAAATACTCGATAAAAAGGGTGTTCGCTATGCGCAGTACATTGCCGACGACGCTGAGTATCGCGCCGAACTCATCAAAAAACTCCTTGAAGAGGCCGAGGAATTTGTAAGCAGCGACGGCGCTATCGAGGAGCTGGCCGACGTGCTTGAGGTCATTGACGCCCTCCGCACACTCCCTGAATACACAGGCGTCGAAGAGGCACAAATAAAAAAGCGCACCGAACGTGGTGGCTTTAGTAAGCGATACATTTTGAAAGGAGAGAAACCTTAGCGAGCGAGAAACTGATCAAGATAGATCGTAGAGAGAATACCAGCCGTCACCAAGAGACCACCAACCACATTCCCTACTGTTGGCTTTTCACCAAGGAAGACAAACGCCAAGATGATCGTGAGAGCGATACTAAGCTTATCGATCGGTGCTACGCGTGCCACTTCGCCGAGCTGCAATGCTTTGTAGTAGAAGAGCCATGACGCACCGGTCGCCAGCGCCGAGAGCACCAAGAAGGTCATGGTGTAGCGTGATATCTCAAAGATCTCACGTGCGTTCCCCTGGAAGAGCACAATTCCCCACGCCATAACCACAATGATCACCGTACGAATCGCTACCGCTAAATTGCTATTTACTCCTTCAATACCGATCTTTCCAAAGATCGCCACGAGTGACGCAAAGAAAGCCGATAGAAGTGCGTATGCTGCCCAAGTCATGCCCGCTAGTATACTGCCTACGCTTCGAGTAAGCTAGCTAGTTTCCGCACTGTATTGATATTGCGCGCCGTCATATTTTTGTAGAGCTCGGTACCAATAAAGTCATTCATCCCGCTTTTGTTATAGTCTTTTCGGTCAATATGCCAAATGATCGACTTGGCTTCATACAGTAGCTCATCCACACCATCAGTGATCTTGAGCAGTTCAATACTCTTTTTTGAATCGTAGCCTGGCCAAAGAAAAAGTACGTCTGTCTTTTGGCCAGCACTATTCTCCCACGCTGCTGGAACTGCCTCTACGATCTTTAGAATATCCTTCTTTTCTCGCACCAACGTGCGTACAAAAAACCCAAAGGTCTTTTCGATCTCTGTCTCGATTGAAGTTACATCCACAACCTCGGCGGCGCTAAAAAGCACATTACCTGAATTGATGTACGTGGACACATCACCAAAACCCATGTCTTCAAACATGACTTTAAGCTTTTTCATCTCGACTTTGTTGTTGCCGCCGACATTAATCCCGCGGAGGAGGGCTACGTATCGTTTCATAGTGACAGTGTAGCAGAAGAATAGAAAGGGGCGCGGGCTTCGCCCGCCCCCCTTTCTATTCCCTAGTGCGTCTCGTACGCCGCTTTCACAAACGCAGTGAAAAGCGGATGTGGTGCGAGCGGTCGCGCTTGAAGCTCCGGATGGAACTGTACTCCCATAAAAAATGGATGCTCGTGTGCTGGTAGCTCAGCGATTTCCATGAGTGTGCCATCTGGAGAGGTGCCTGAGAACCGAAGCCCAGCCGCTTCGAGCTGTGCAATGTATTCTGGATTCACTTCATAGCGATGACGGTGTCGCTCGAGCGTCTCTTTGCTCTTGTATGCTTTTGCTGCCAGTGAACCAGCTTTCAGTTCGGCAGGATACTGCCCGAGTCGCATTGTGCCTCCCATCTCATTCTTCGCGATCTTCTCACGCTGGTCCGGCATCACGCCGATCACCAAATGCTCAGCCTTTGGATCGATCTCTTCGGTACTCGAATTCTTGAGGCGAAGCACATTGCGTGCATACTCAAGTACCATCAGCTGCATGCCGTAGCAGATCCCAAAATACGGAATCTTGTTTTTGCGCGCATATTCGATCACATTAAGTTTCCCATCAATACCGGTCGTACCAAACCCACCCGGTACAAGAATTCCGTCGAACTTCTTTAGCTCCTTAAGCTTCTTCTTATCTGCAAAGTCTTGCGAACCAAGATATGAGATCTCTGGCTTTAAGTTGAGCTTATAGGCTGAAAACTTGATCGCTTCAAGAACTGAAATGTACACATCCGACAACACAAAGTCTCCAGAATTAAAGTACTTTCCGACCACCGCGATCTTTACGGTGTCGTTCTGGTTTTTTGACCGTCGAACGAACTGCTTCCAAGCTTTTAGATCAGCCGGCTTGCGCACCGGAAGTCCAAGCAAATGACTCAAGCGGAGCGACAACTGATCTTCTTCGTAGTTCACCGGAATATCATAAATACTCTCAAGGTCAGGCGAGGAGATCACATTCTCCACTTTCACATTACAAAACTTTGCGATCTTTTCCTTACGCTTCTGATCGACACCTTGCGGGCTACGGCAGATGATCATATCCGCGAAGACCCCTGCACTGTTAAGCATCCGTACGGCAGTCTGAGTAGGCTTGGTTTTCATTTCACCGATCGAGCCTGGTACTGGCAAGTAGCTCACCATCACCACCGCCACATTCTCCGGCTCTTCAGTCTTCATCATACGGATCGCTTCAAGAAAGAGAACGTTCTGATACTCACCGACTGTTCCGCCAACCTCGATAAGGACCACATCGGCGGCCGCTTCGTGGCCCGCTCGCTTGATGCGACTGATGGCTTCAAGTGGAATATCTGGCACCACCTCCACGTTGCGGCCGCCGTATTCAAGATTGCGCTCTTTTTGAATGACCGACTGGTACACACTACCGGTCGTCATGTAGTTGATACTAGGCAGATCGGTATTGAGAAAACGCTCATAGTTACCCATGTCCTGGTCGGTCTCAAGACCATCTTTAAGCACGAACACTTCACCGTGTTCGGTTGGGTTCATAGTTCCCGCATCGACATTGATGTACGGGTCGATCTTTATTGCGGTCACTTTATTACCACGTGCCTGTAGTAGATTAGCGATCGAAGAAGAAGCAACTCCCTTCCCCACACCACTCATGACACCACCGACCACAAAAATGTACTTCGCAGCCGACTTCTTTACAGTCGTCTTAGTTGTTCGTTTTGTCATAGGCACAGGAAAAAGTTAGGTTCGTAAATAACGTGCTACCGCGAGTGTACTTGAGACCAGACCAAGCACGACGCCGATACCAACGAGCACACCAAAAATCTCACCAAAATTGATCATGTAGTAGTTGTAGAGGTTGAAACCATCAAAAAATCGTTCTGTCTTTGGTCCCAACCAAACCAAGAGTGGATAGAAGAGTAGTAAGGAAAGAACACCTGATACAAACCCATACATAATACCCTGAAGCATGAATGGGCCACGAATGAACATGTTCCCGGCACCCACCAGTCGCATAATAGCGATCTCTTCACGAGAGGTATAGATCGCCAAACGGATCGTATTAAATGTGATCAGCACAGCTGCTGCAAGCAATACACCCATAACGATCAGACTCGCTTGTCTGGTTGTGTTGATAAAGGTAGTAAGTGAATCGATAGACTCTTTGTTCTTAGCGTAGTTGATCTCATCGATCACTGGCACTTGTGGCTGCGCCTGCTCACGCTGCTCCTCAAGGAAGCGAGCAACGTTCTCGTACTGTGAAGTCTCTTTGGCCTGGATCGCGATCGTAGCTCCGAGTGGGTTTTCGTCAAGTTCTTCCAGTGCCTGCATCGCAACCGTGTCGTTCATGTTCTCTTCACGATATCTCGCAAGCGCGTCTTCGCGTGAGGTGTAGCCAACCGAAGAGACATCAGGTAGTGCCTCTACTGCAGTTCGAATACGATCGATCTCTTCCTGCGGTGCATCTGGCACGAAGTACACATTGATATCAACCTTCGACTGAAGAATATCAAGCGACGTCTGTAAAAGCTGGCTAAGGAACATTGTTGCACCGATCACAAAGAGACCAATGGTCAATACAAAAATAGAGGCCAATGACACGTAGGCATTGCGCCAAAAACCAACAAACCCTGCTTTTACTACTCTACGGACTCCAGTGATCATATGCTAATTATAAAACGTACTTACCAGTTGCGTCATCACGCACAATGCGACCGCCGTCCATAGTAATAACCCGTCGTTCGATCTCGTCGATCACACCCTTGTTGTGTGTGGTCATAATGACGGTCGTACCAAGATCATTGATCTTGCGGAGGATCTGGACTACTTCATAGGTAGCGATCGGGTCAAGGTTGCCGGTTGGCTCATCAGCAATGATGATATCTGGTTGATTGACGATCGCACGAGCGATCGCAACACGCTGCTTCTCACCCCCAGAAAGCTCATGCGGGAAGTTCCATGCTTTATCCTCCAAGTCTACAAGTGCCAGTGCTTGCGGCACATTTTCGGCGATCTCGATGTCACTGCGTCCATTAGCTTCCATCGCAAACGCGACGTTTTCATACGCAGTCTTGTGTGGCAGCAACTTGAAGTCCTGAAAGACCGTACCAATCTTACGGCGGTAGTGCGGCAACTTGGTCTTCGGGATACGATGCACATCGAGTGACTCAAAGAAGACCTGTCCATGAGACGGTCGATCTTCCGCAATGATCATCTTAAGGAGGGTTGTCTTGCCTGCACCGGAGTGACCGACAATTGAGACGAATTCTTTAGGTTCTACTTGAAACGTAACCTCTTGGAGCGCGGCACTACGACCGTCGTTATACACCTTTGAAACGTTATCAAAGTAGATCATACACTTTGTTTCTTACTTCTATCTTCACTCGTTCGGTCATGTAAATGCTTTACAGCATTTACGCGACTCTCACTCATTCGATAGTAAATCATATCGGGGACAGTATACCATGGTAGAGCAAAGCTCAAAACTATACTATTAGACCGCTACATTACTCGGTCTTTGCCGCAGCAGCAGCCTCAATAAATGGCTCAATATCACCAGCTAAGACTGCTTCAACATTGCGAACTTCCAGGTTAAAACGATGATCTTTTACGAGTTGATACGGATGTAACACATACGAGCGAATCTGACTTCCCCACTCGATCTTAAGACTCTTTTCAACCGACAAACCTTGCAGTTCACGACGGCGCTGCTCTTCTTCAAAGGCATAGATCTTACCTGCCAACAGCGCGAGGCCTTTTTCGCGATTCTGCTGCTGCGACCGCTCGGAAGAAATATTGACTGAGATGTTGGTCGGCTTATGGACGATCCGTACTGCTGTCTCGCGCTTGTTTACATTTTGTCCACCCGCGCCACCAGAACGCGCGAAAGAGATCTCAAGATCTTCCTCTTTGAGCTCCACGGCGCTCACGTCTTCAAGTCGCGGAGACACTTCCACCAATACGAACGAGGTCTGGCGTTTGCCATTACTATTAAACGGTGAGATGCGCACCAAGCGGTGTACACCCGACTCGTACTGAAGTGCACCATAGGCGCCCTTCCCTTGCACTTCAAAAGTAATATTTCGATAGCCATTATGATCATTGGCGTTGCTATCGATCACCATCACATTCCAATTCTTCCCCTCAGCATAGCGCTGATACATCTCGACCAGCATGCGTGCAAAATCTTCAGCGTCGTCACCCCCAGCGCCCGCCACGATCGTAAAGACTGCGTCACTACGGTCATACTTCCCTTTTCCGTCAGCCGCATCCTTGAGTTCCTGAAGTTCCTTGATCATCGCCTGTGCTGCCGCGGGGTCATTCCAAAAAGTCGGCTCGAGCATCGCCGCCTCGATCTCTTGTATTCGTGCTTGGGTTTGTTCGTTATTCATTTGGATGAAATTGGTGTCCGAGCGGAAGTGGCTCTTGTGCGACCGCCATGAGCCACTGCTTGCACGTACCCCATTTGCGGCACAACCAACGATCAAAGAATTCCTCTCGATCGTATACTTGATCTGGCCCATTCCACGGGTCATGGATGATCAACGTCTCGTCATCTATAGACACTACCACACCGTAGTGGTCTTCGTCTTCATCTGGCTCAATAAAACGAACGATCGGAGGGATCGAGAGACTGATGAGATACTGTAGTTCTTCTAGAGTTGAGCCATTGTTCACATAACAATGAAATCCAAGTGCAGTAGCAAGTTGCTGCATACGATCCTTACGGGTGCCCGAATCGTCGTTAGTACCAAGTGCCTCAGCAAGCGCAGCTTCTGACGCACGCTTGCCATAGTACGCAAACACCATCTGCAGCGAGGTCGGGCCACAGGTGTATTCTTTGTCTTGTTTAAAAAATGGCACATCTAGTTTTGACATGCCGAAGAGTATAGCAGGAAAATAAAAAATGGGCGCGGTCCTGGCGGACCGCGCCCCTGTTATACATCGAGCACCCACACCACAGTCTCATCGCCGCTCTCCTTTGTGCGTGGCCGAAACCCCATTCTGGCATAGAAACCAGCGTTGTCTTTCTTGGGGCTATTGCTCAACTCAAAGCGAAACTGCTCATAGGTCTCTGCCCATCGATCGAGTGCTGCCACCTGCAACGAGCGCAATACTTCAGAGGCAAAGCCCATGCGATGATGAGATGCGAGCGTCACGACATTGTTGATATACACATGTGCTCGCGGGAACGTCGTTGCAAGCGACGCTTGCGCTGTACTCACAATACGACGTCCGTAGAGCAGAAACACAATGATCTCAGAGTCAGACACTAAGCGAGCGGGGAGTTGCAGCGGCACGGCGCTAGATGCTTCACCGTGTAGTTGAGTCATCAGGGAACGATACTGTTCCTCGACCACTTCATCTGGCAACACATTGTACACTTCCCGAGAAATCAGGACCTGCACTTCATTACCTTGAATGTTCACAGTACCGTCTCCTAAAGAAAACTGCCAGTACAATAGTCCAACTTGTACATAAATACAAGACAGCGGCGCCCGCTACGCGGGCGCCGCTGTCTTTGTTGAGCCAATGTCCAGGATTGAACTGGAGACCTCATCCTTACCATGGATGCGCTCTACCGACTGAGCTACATTGGCGAGTGAGTGACAAAGCGAGTTTACTCGCTTTGGATTTCTGAGAAAAATACAATGTCAGAGCTTGCTCGGACAGTGATTTTTTTCGAAGAAATCAAATGTGTTGACACATTTTGTTCGAACGAAGGCAATGTATGATTCTCATACATTGGCAACTTTCGTGCGGGTAGCATACCAAATCATTTCAGATATCGCCACTTTTTTTGAGCCATCTCCGAGGATTGAACTCGGGACCTTAGCGTTACGAATGCTACGCTCTACCAACTGAGCTAAGATGGCATGACCAATATTGTAGACAAAAGTAAATCGCAATTCAAATGAACGTATCAATCATGCCTCACAAATAAACAAAAACCGCTGATGCAAATCAACGGTTGTTTTTTGCTCGAATGAGTAGTGGCTGTACTCTAAGCAGTAAAAAAGCAAAGAGTCTTTGAACGATTTTTGTATACTTCTCAATACGTTTAACACCTTCTGCATTTTTAGCCACTCCCTCGAAATTCAATTTGGCTATCAACCGTACATACTTTGCTATTGTAACAGTCAAAACAAAAGCCACTAACTCAACAAGCACATATGCGACAACTAGTAGCATAACTATGATTAATACCATTTCCACAAAACACTCCTTTCGTTTGTGTGTAAATCCTCTTTAAAACTACTTGAATTTGGTGAGGTGTCAACAATTTTCTAAATACCAACTAAACAGCTTGTAAAAATGTAAAAAACCAGATATACTCTTGCCACTTTGCGCTGGTAGCTCAACTGGTTAGAGCACCCGCCTGTCACGCGGGAGGTTGCGGGTTCGAGTCCCGTCTGGCGCGCCACAAAGTAAAACACCGACTGTTTGTCGGTGTTTTACTTTGTCAGCGACAGAAGCTGGCAAACTGCTTTGCCAGCGTCGGGGGCGAGAAAGTCGGAACGATGTGAGGAAGAATGACGAACGAGTGAGGCGGGGTCGCGAAAAATTTTCGGAGAAAATTTATTTGTGACCGAGTCCCGTCTGGCGCGCAGGAAGAGCAAAAGGCCGGCCCCTTCGGGGCCGGCCTTTTGTGTTCTTATCTTCTCGCTCACCACTCCATAAAAACAAAACTCCCACGAGGAGAGTTTTGTGAAATATCTGTGTCGACGGGAGGAATCGAACCTCCGACCTTGGGTTTATGAGTCCCACGCTCTAACCGTCTGAGCTACGCCGACAAGTGAGAAGTAGAATAGCAAAGTCTACTTGGATATTCTAGCTTCGAACGCAGTCGGGGCAAGCTTTGCTTACAACGACATGCACGAAACAGTGGCGCTAGAGTACACTATTTCCCTGCTTCCTTCAACAGTTTTATCCATTCGCACTACTGTTGCACACAGTACTCATCCAAGACATCTTTTAGATCTGGACGATCCGCTGCGTAGGTAAGGATGGCTCGCAGATAGTTCTCTGGGTCCCCGGTAGTGATCCAAGCACCACCCTCAACCGCTTTTGCCAGGAATCTCCCCCCTTCAGCGATGTAGTTCTTGACCGCATCTACGATCCACAATTCATCTCCTTTCCCTCGCTCGGTACGCGCCAAGATATCCACGATCTCTCGGTTAAGGATCATCCGACCAAAGCCGGCGTGTCGCGATGGTGCATGTGCTTTATCTGGCTTTTCAATGATATCTTCAAGCTCAAGACCGTCTTCACGGTACTTCACGATACCGTATTTCTCCACATCAGCTTCAGCCACTTCCTGCACACCGATCATCGGAGCTTGTTCTTTTTTGTATAGTTCAACCAGCTGCTTCGTGAACGAGACTTCACTCTTCACCAGATCGTCTCCAAAAGCATAGACGAACGGTTCATCACCGATCAGATTTGCTGCTGAAAGCAAGGGCGTACCGTTTCCGTACGGCCCCTTCTGTCGCACGTATACGAAGTTCGCCATTTCTGAAATCCGACGCACTTCAGCCAAACGTCTTTCTTTACCAGTCTTTTCAAGACTACGCTCAAGTTCAAACGATCGATCGAAGTGATCCTCAAGTGGCTTTTTGTCCCACCGGGTCACCATGATGATATCTTTGATCCCCGCCTCAACCAACTCTTCTACCAAATACTGAATGATCGGCTTATCAATGATCGGCAACATTTCCTTCGGCTGCGATTTGGTAGCAGGAAGCAGACGAGTCCCCGAACCAGCAACAGCAATAACAGCTTTCGTAATATTCATAGAGTGGTCACATTATACTGCATCATGCCGAGCAGACAAAAGCCCCACTTGCAGGGGGCTTTGAAAACGTGCACGGTTACCTTACATTGCGCTTTTTTGTTTTTCCTTCAGATAGAGATAGCGAGCAGATTCACAGACTGCCATCGTTGCTAACGGTGGCCCCAAAAACACACTCGATCCCAACACTACCCATCCGGTCAATTCAAGCTCGATGAACCCAAATTGCCACATTACGACAACGAGCAAACCGACGGCCCAAGCCGCGATGATCATGAACCATAGCAGTATCACGTCGCCTGGCCGTAAGCGGATGTACCGGTTTGTGCTATGGAACACATACGTGATCCGTAACTTTGCATAAAGCATAACCATCGCATGAGCTGCCATTAACGGCAGATTCGTTAGCGCTTTCAAGGCATTCTCCTAAGTGATAACCTGCGACAACCATACAAGACAATACTAAAATTAACAACCCAGGCAGACAAAAGAAAAGCGGCCTGACATTTTGTCAGGCCGCTTTTCTTTTCTTGTTGCAGAGATACGTCAGCATTGGAATCAAGTACTTGAATCACTGGAGAATCTAAGACTCTAAGTTACAGCAGACAGCGAAACCGGTAAGACGGGGGTATGGGGGCATTGTTCTGAAAAGCAGTTATGTAATTACGGTGACAAATTCCTACTGTTCAAAGTAATCTCTCAGTACATTTTGATTACTACGATAGAGTGAGCTTAAGCGGGATTTATATAGAAGTAAAAATTAATTAAGTTTTTCACCTCTATTTTTCAAGAATTGCTCTACTGAAGCGACCGTATTTTTAGTAGTAGAACTAGAAAAATTATGTGATTTTACTGGATCAATTGCTTTTCCTAGAAATTCTTCATATTCAGCATCAAGTATTACATTTGGTTTGACTGATCGAATTTTTTCTAGAAATTCATGTAGCTTTTTGTCATTAAATCCATATTCGTTAATGGCTACATGTTTTAGATGGTCACCTTCCTCAACATACAACAACATTTTAATTCCAAAGCCCGGTATGACCATTCTTGGTACTCGTAATATATACTTAACTTCAGGCAAACGCACTTCAACTTTTTTGAATGAATCATGCCAATTAATAATGATGTTCATGTTGTCTACAATTTTTACGTACATATTGGTACTAAGAAGATAAACATAGACAGTAGCCACTATCATTCCTCCGACAACTGGTATTGCACCTTCCGTGAACAAGTGGCCTCTCTGAGCACCAACAACAGTAAAGAAACTGAATATTGCAACAACGAGCCAGAAAATGAACATTGACGGTTTATATACCTTTGTATTCATTACTTTATCCATAAATCTTAATTATCATCCCCGTCATCTCTTTCTAGAGATTTGTATGCTCCTATAGTAACACTCAGTTCAAATGTACCTTGTATAACCTGCCCGGCAAATCCAGCTTTATTACCAACAGGAGAAGTAGTCAATGCAGTTTCAAATAGGAATCCCGCCGTACCACCTGCACCAGATGCTCCAACTTGCGAGCCACTTACTTTTCCATCAAACAGGTAACTCTCTGCTGCGGCAGCAGCTGGTCCAACAACCAAAGGACCTGATTTTTTAATAGCGGCTGATCCCGCAGTTCCCATGCCAAACAGATAACTACTTCCAGATTCTAGTGGACCGCCGTCAAACGATCCATCCTGCTTATCAACGTATCCACTAAAGGCAGCATTTGAGATTCCAGTTACTGCAGCTGATCTGGCCATCTGAGTTGATATTGGAACACCAAGTTCTGGGGCAGCTAAAGTTAGAGCCGCCAAACCAGCTACTGTATAAACTGCTTGTGCCTGTGGTGAAGTAGCAGCGTTCACTGCAGTCTGTCCAGCTTGTTGATAACTCCTTGTCTCTCGACTGATGTACCCACCAGACAAGTTATCAACTCTTTGCATATTACCCCAGAACATTGCACTGCTTTCTCCATTTGGATCAAACTTGATCAACGGATTATTTTCAACATACGAGTAGCTATTCAGTTTCTGAGGATTGGTGAGTAGGTTTGGTTTATCTAATCTGATATGCAATGGGTCCTGAGAAGTGAAGCGTCCTGTATCGCCGGCGTAATACCTTGCTCCCATGTAGCTCAAATCCGTCTCATCATCGTACTCATGTCCCGTAAACCGCTTGGTCTGATTCTGGTTTCCATACTGAGCATCAATCCTTGTAGCTCCAAACGGGTAGTAATCGAGAACTTGAGCGGTGTAACCGATTCCGTCAGTTACCACCCTCGTTGAATTAAGATGGTCTAAGTGATTGTGGTATGTGAGTGCTCCTGCGCCACTTCCCTCCACAGTTGCTACTAACATGTCTCCAGCGTAAATATGCTTGGTAGTCGTCCCAGTATCGGTGATCTCGTAGTTAGCGAAAGGATAATAAGTCGTTCCTTCGGAAGTGATCTTGAAGACACGTGAGCCGTTGTGATCATATCCATAGCTGGTCGTAGCAGTTCCCTCATCTGATTCGACAAGCTGATTGCGGTAATTCCAAGTGTTTGTGGTACTAGCACTAGTAGACGCTAAGTTACCATTTTTATCGTAGGTGTACGTAACCCCGTTAATAGCTGTAGCGGCGTGAGGGTTGGCATACCCTGTTTCCGCATACGTATACGAACCTTGGTCAGATTTACTCAGGATGTTTCCGATTGGACTATACGTATATGTACGACTATACGGAGTAGTTGTAGCTAAGGTGGTAGAAGCACTGGTGAGACGATACAGATCATCGTAGCCATAGGTAGTAGTTGCAGAACTTACAACACCAGAGGAATCAGCGATTTGAGTAATATTTCCAACCGAATCGTATACATAGTTAACTCTTTGAACCACTTCATAAAGAGCGTATGGGTCAGTGCCTGTCGCCAGAACAAAAGTTGCTGTTGAAGTGCTCCAAATACCCTCTTCGTCCTCGTCATCCCAGAATTTAATTCTCCAGTAGTACAGTGTACTCGAAGCTAATGTTGAACCTCCGTAGGAAATACTAGGAGTTGTACTCCCTTGTGACGTAGTGGCGAGTGCTGTTTTACCACTGTCCCAAATTGTACTGCCAAACCCGCTATCATCATCAACTTGAATCTGATAGTTTACCGCTTGATCACCTGAATCAGGATCATTGTAAACTGCAGTAAATTCGGGTGCACTATCTGAAACGGCTGTTGGATTTGCGCTACCTTCTGTCTTAAGTTCTGTTGGTGATGTCGGTGCCTGATTGTTAAGTGTGTATTCAGCATACATCGTTAATCGAATACTTGAAACTTGTGTGGCAGTGAAGCTGCTTGGCCATCCTTCAAAGCTTCCTCCAGTCTCATACTTGTACGCGTTTGATACAGAGTCGTAGTAATCAACTGAAGGGATCTGAGGCCAATACATAATCCAATATGGAGTACTCCCTGTAACACTGAGATTGATATTACTACTAATCCAAGCAGGTGTAGTAGTTATAGTTTGATTCCCAGTATCAACTGCCAATCTTGAGTTTGGCGACCCACTTGAGTCCGAATAGATAGCAGTTCCAATCACAGTTGAACCGGACTTCTGTTTTCTTGTGTAAACCTTTATTGAACTAACTGTACCAGACTGTCCAGGAGTACCCTTAATGCCACCATAGTCTTTCCCTGAATGTACTGACAAACTCCCCCCGATTGAAGTATCTCCGAAGGTAGGGTCAACGAAAACTGGGTACTCAGCTGTGTCTAGAAATTCCTGTGGAACTGTGACTATCAACTCACCATCTACAATAGATAAAGCGCCCCATACTTCGTCACCACTCGAATCTGCAATCTTAGGTCTGTATATATGGAACACTTTTCCTGCACCATAATTAACCCCTCCAAGCACATGTCCACTCAACTCTTTGTGATAGACAGCGTATGATCCAACGATGTTCTCTGGCCTTTCTTTTCCTTCACCAATCTCCTCTTCTGTTAATTCAGGTTGATAGAAGAAATCAAGATTTTCATACCCACTTAAAGAGAATCTGAATTTGTTACTGTCAGGCTTTTCTGCTAAAACTACCTCGATCTCTAGACCTCCGTTTTCCATCTGTTCATCGCTAGACAAAGGATACACATGGACCTCCTTTGATTGATCTTGGTTCTTCCAGCGAATAAGATTTCCGGCACTGAAGTCTGCTTCTTGAATAGAAATGTCATTGTAACTGATTGAGAAGTCAACTTTTTCATTCCATTTTTTAAAACTCACTTCTGGTCGATTCTTTGCAACCTCAACTTCTAAACCATTTACCTTACTAAGAGCGAGTTTGCCTCCCAACTCTTTGAAATCAGCCTTGTCAGCCTTTGAATCAGAAACATAAGTTGCTCTCTTATCAATTTTGTTGATTTGACCAGCAGCAGTAGACTTGCTCTCTTTAGTCTGTTGGCTAACCACATCAATTACATTGCCACTTGAAGTAGAGGTTGTAGCAAAAACTACAGGGACTGTTGTTGTAGAAGTTGTTGATTTTTCTTGTACGATGTTAAGCCCGTCACTATTTCCTGTTTCTGAAACACCCCAAACTATCTCAGGATTTTCATCCGCCACTTGGCTTTCTCCTAAATCCAGATTGTCATGTGGAGATGTATCAGAAGAGATTGATCCTGAAGACAAAAGCTCAAAATCAGGAGAGTCTAGCAGCAGCATGATTTCGACCATTTCCTCACCAGGACCACCAGAACCAGCGGTAGAGGTTGCGGTGGTAACAATAGAGCTGAGGCGATACAACTCACTAGCATCATACGTCTTCGTTGTCGTAGCACCATTGCTGTGTACTTGCTGTGTAATCAAGTCATGTGGACCATACTCAAAGTTATTCACCACATCAGCAAACGAGCCCCCGCTTTCTCGTTGTTCAACCTTTTCAAGCTTATTGGCTTTATTATAGGTGTATCTGACCTCAGAGTCATCTGGATAAGTGAGTAGAGTTTGATTGCCTAATCGGTCGTATTCATATTCAGTTGCGTATTCAGTACCAGCAATAGTCTTTGTCTCAGTATCAATTAATCCGTTTGGTGTGTAGGTGTAGGTTGTGGTGGCGCTTTCGTTTGCAACAAAACATAGCTGTGAAGCACCATTGGTACAGTTATCGTAGACGTATGTCACGTCAGTATAGCCAGTACCGAGATAATCTTCCGTCAGTACCCGATTCACACCATCGTACGTGTAGTTCACCACTTGCCCCTTCGGGTCAGTGGTAGAAGACACATTGCCAGCATCGTCATAACTAAACAGCCATGTTCCGTAATCTGTGTCAGATGTATCATGCAAGTCTTCCAGTGAGGTGCGCCGAGACAAGCCGTCATAAGTCAGATTGCGAACATTGCCAGCAGCATCAGTTATCTTGATTAAGTCACCCCTTGCGTTCCAGTCGTAAACAGTATCGTATGAACTAACTCCTTCCTCTTCAGTAACTAGAGTTAGACGTCCATAGGCATCATACTCGAAGATCTTGTCATTGCTCGCTGCATCAGTAACTGTTTCTTGCCACTGGTCGTAGCTAGTGCTGGTAGTACCAACTACTGTCCCAACAGCCGTAATGCGAGCCAAAGCATCATAAACATAGCTCGTCATCAAATCTCCGTCGGTGGTAGCATTGGTGCTGGTAGTACCAGTACTGAAGTAAGGGAGAGACTCAGCCTTCAAGAGACCATTGTCGCCATATATATAGTCACGTACTGCGTACTGAGTACTTCCTTCAGCTTCGACTCTTTCTTGGATCACCTGACCAAAACCATCATAATAAGTGTATTTACTATGTGAAGTTGAACCGTCGAGGTAATCGGTCTGTTGCACACTTATCGCCCCAGCAGTATCAGTGTATGTATAAGCTGCAATTTGCACTTGGCTACCAGTCTGAGGGTCAGGCATATACTTCGCTGTTGGTCGACCAAAGCCATCATAGATAGTGACAAACACTTCTCCATTTGCGTTGGTAGTCGTACCTACCTGACCAGTACGATAATCATACTCATACTGAGTGTTGTGTCCTTCAGCATCAGTAGTTGAAGCAACGAATAGATTGTATGTGTCGTAAGCAAAAAGCGTGACGTTGCTATTAGGGTCGGTCTTAGTGAGAATGTTACCGTACGAATCATAAGTCAACTCTGTATCCACATAAGTGGAGCCAATAACCCAATCTTGTTGTTTGGTAAGATTTCCTGTCGTAACCGAACCGAGAGATTGATTGTCGTAGTAGTACCTAGATTCTTGAACCTTGGTGCTTGAGTCATCCTCAACCGTGATTTTGGATGGGAGTACCAAGTCACTGCTCGTTGCATATTCATAGGTAGTTTCGCGATCGTCGGTTCCAGTATCTGTAAAAGTACCGTCAGTACTACCGCTAACTTCTCCCCACTCTGTCTTGGTTAACATCGAGCCATGATCACCACTATATATATACGAATTAGCGGAGGCTTTCTTATCACTGTCGCCATCATAGTCGAGCTGCAAATCACTCTCAAGTTTGACAAAAGTGCTACTGCTACTAAGGGAGGACGTGGCGTAATTGTATCGATTTAGTTGATAAAGGTTATCTGAAAGGTCAGTCTTTTCAGTACGATACGCAACACCGAAGAGTGCTTCACCATCAATTTCTTCTTCTGATGACGTAGCGGCTTCATTCCCTTGATGGTAATACGTAATTTCTTTTCCTAAATCTGTAGTCTTTGTTACTTTACCGAAACCAACAAATCGATGGTCGTAAATGTCGTTCCGGTCTAAATAGTAGTATGCACCCTCATAGACATACTCATCTGTAGTTTCAGTAACTGACGATGTTTTGGTTACAGACTTTACAACCTGAAGTGAGATTGGAACTGTATTGTCTGTACTTGATTGCCAAAGTGGCTGATACTCGATAACTGTCGCGGTGTCAGACACAGGATCAGTTATTGTCGCGAGTCGGAAGTCAGGACCTGGATTCAAATATACACGCATGTTGGATGAGGTGTATTGATAGGCAATGTCGGCCAGGCCGTCACCGTTAAAGTCAGCTATACGAGCATTCAACCCATCAGAAACATCAGACGACAAGTAAATCGGTGACGGCAGGCCAGGGAAACTCGATATGGTTGCACCCCAACCCGTTCCCGTATTCAGGCTCACACTAAGAGCACTACTGCCGTATGTACTCTGAAACCCGTTCACCTTATCAGCTAGACCATCACCATTGAAATCAAAATACTGTTGGGTGATGCCGTTGTTGTGGTCGACGTAAGAAGAATGATCTAAAGACGTCTCATGTTCAAAACCCCCTCCACCACTATTAAGGTAAACCCACATCTGGCTGGTGGTGTACTGGTAAGCAATGTCAGCTAATCCATCACCGTTAAAGTCAGCTACTCGGGCGTTGTGGCCGTCCACCGTATCTGATGAAAAATACACCGTTGACGGCAAGCCTGACAGGAAACTCGATGATGCCGTTTCCCAACCCGTTCCCGTATTCAGGCTCACACTAAGAGCACTACTGCCGCTGTCACTCTGGAAAGCATTCACCTTATCAGCTAGACCATCACCATTGAAATCAAAATACTGTTGGGTGATGCCGTTACTACTATCAACATTCGCGGAATGGTTTAGTGATGATTCGTACTCAAAAGTATTTTCACCCGCGTTAAGGTAAACCCGCATCTGGCTGGTGGTGTACTGGTAAGCAATGTCAGCTAATCCATCACCGTTAAAGTCAGCTACTCGGGCGTTGTGGCCGTCTGGATCATCGGACGATAGATAGATTGGTGACGGCAAGCCAGGGAAGGTTGACGTTGCCCCAACCCATCCACTACCATTACCAAAAATCACTCCAAGTGCATTGCTACCATAGCTACTTTCGAACCCGTTCACTCTATCAACCAAACCATCACCATTGAAATCAAAATACTGTTGGGTGATGCCGTCATTATGATCAACATTCGCGGAGTGATTTAGAGCACTTTGATAGACCCAATCACCTGTACCTGCTCCATACTCAAACACGACAGCCGGCTTGGCCACATCAGTTGTTGGTGTAATGGAGTTTAACCGACCATCACTGTAAGACAGATCGTAAGTAGCAAACGTGTCACCGCTTTTTTTAACCTCTATCTTACTGATGTGATCCCCAGTATAAACTCGAAACCCTGACCTATAACTAATCCCACGTTTTGACGAACTCGCAACTGTAAATACTACGGTATACGGACCATAGGAAATGGTCGACGGATATAATTGCCCATCGCTATTAATATAGGTGTAGCTTATTTCATTTCCGTTACTATCAGTACTACTGGCGAGATACCATCTGTAGATACGATTCGGATCGTCTGGATCTGCCATATGGGAGGAGAAAATATGGGTAGTACCATCTTTATCTGTTGTCTCCCAGGTACTTTGATTTGGATGACTATATACTCGAAAATTACCAAAATCTACTTCGGGTCTGTAATCGCTGCCATCCGCAATCAATTCTCCATCTAAGGACGAAACAAAAACCGGATCATCATAAATCGTATTTACCCCCTTACGGCTTGAGAGACTAATGTATGGAATACTGTCCTTCCAAGCAGCACCATAAACACCAACCACATTCTCTTCATGTGAATTGTACAAAAGCGACACTGTTGGAGTATGTCCATTAACGCCCGGAGGCAAAGCAATTTCATACTGATAATCAAAAGCGCCAGAAGCATTGTCGTACGATGACCAAAGTGAGACTGGCTGGACGGCGTTTTGTGTTGTTCTCGCAGGATCGCCAACTACAAGTGAAGCATGAGCAAAAGGTATGTCACCAAATGGACCAATGAATAAAATGACCGCCAAGAATAAACTGGCGGTTTTAGTAAGAAACGGTTTGCGAATAGTGTTTTTGTAAGTCATGGGGAAATAATGACATAGTGTTGATAAACTATTTCTAAAATATCAGACAAAAAGTTTCCGGCCAAACACTGAAAAAGTGGACAAGTTGTGAATAACAAAAAGCTGGGCATGTACACCCAACCTTTTGTCATACTAAATTTGTTGCGGGGCCCGGAATCGAACCGGGGTCTGGAGGTTATGAGCCTCCCGAGGTACCTCTCCTCTACCCCGCTATATATTTTCTTCTTAATTGCCTTTTACAAAGCAATTAACCAACTCGTGGCGTGGGTAAGAAAATACACTATTTTTGAGCACTTGGCAAGTTAGGTTACCCCAAACTCGTTGAAAACACGTTGGTAGCGACCGATCGTTTCGTGTGCTAAACGCTTCGTCAGTACGAAGTCAGCTCCGTCATGTGCAATGCGGTTACGTACCTTGTGCGCTTCCCACGCATCATCAAGCGAGGATAGCTGACTTGAAGAAATGCTCTTTAGCCGTTCACCAAGAGAACTGCCGATATAGCCTCTCTGTTTCAAGACATCATCGAGAATGATATCAGCCTCAATGATCGCCAACTTCCAGTCATTTGGGTTATCGGAATCACTATGTTTTAAAACATCATCAAGACGACTCGCTCGGTGTTCACCGCGAAATTGTTCGGCATAAAGTTTTTCGTCATCGCGCAACTTTTGGATCTGCAGCCCAAGGTACAGATTCTTCTTGACCGATGCATACACATACAGCACCAAAAGAATGATCGAAAAGATGTACGCCAAGATCGTATACAATGACCAAAGCGAACTGATGAAATTCCAGAGCCCATCAAAGGGGATCGAACTAAAATCAACCGTACCAGCGCCAGTCCCACCAGACGGATCAACACCTAAAGACACCGCCGGAATAGTTGGAACGTCGGGCGAAGTAGTTGGTGTAATAATGTCAGGATCAATGTATGTGGCCATAGAACGCTACGCGCGCTCGTCGTACATGGTCTTGCCAACTGCAAAGAGACGAGCGTCACCACCGTGTGGTCCTATGTATTGTACCCCAACCGGTAGCTGCTTTCCGTCTTGTTCCACGGTTCCCATTGGGAAGGTGAGCGCCGGGACACCGGTCAGATTGACCGGCACCGTGAAGATATCTTGTTTGTACATCGCGATCGGGTCTTCTTGCTCACCAAACTTAAAGGCTGGCGTTGGCGCTGTCGGCGTGAGAATGATGTCTACTTTCTTGAAGACCTCATCGAGCTCCTGACGCATCTTCTTGCGAGCGAGTTCGGCCTTGCCATAGTACGCATCGTAGTACCCGGAAGAAAGTACGTGCGTGCCGAGCAAAATACGACGCTTCACTTCAGGACCAAAGCCCTTTGCGCGAGACAGTTCGTAGACATCGAGCAGTTCATCTCCGTCTTCTGAAAGACCGTATCGGATACCGTCGTAGCGAGCGAGGTTTGAAGACACCTCAGCTGGCATCACGATATAGTACGCCGCCAGCCCTTTTTCAAAGAGCGGCAGGTCGATATCGACCACCTTGTGTCCAGCTGTTTCGAGCTCCTTTGTGTGTGCCTCAAATGCTTCAAGGACTGACGCATCGACTCCTTCCTTGAGGAAGTTGCGCGGCACACCAAAAGTGTATGTTTCTTTTGCCGGGACCGCTGGATACGTATCGTCAGTGATCGTGGTAGCGTCCATCTTGTCGAGCCCTGCCATGGTCTCATGAACCAGCTCAGCATCTGCGACAGTGTTGGTAAGCGGCCCAGCTTGGTCGAGCGACGAACCCATTGCCATGAGTCCATATCGAGACACTGCGCCGTAGGTTGGCTTGAAACCAACCAAACCACAGTAGCTCGCTGGTTGTCGGATCGAACCGCCAGTATCAGTACCGATCGCGACCGGTACCGCACCCATAGCGACTGCCGCAGCAGAACCACCCGAAGAACCCCCAGGTACACGAGCAGTATCAACTGGGTTCTTGGTAGGACCAAAGGCAGAGTTTTCGGTTGATCCACCCATGGCGAATTCGTCGAGATTGGTTGCACCCACGATGATCGCACCAACTGCCTTAAGCTTCTCAATGATCGTCGCGTCGTACACCGCAGTGTAGTTCTCGAGTATCTTAGACGCTGCCGTTGCTTTGCGGCCCTTTACGAGAATGTTGTTTTTAATGGCAACCGGAATACCGAGGAGTGCCGGAGTATCAGCACCCTTCTCTTTGTAAGCTGTAGTCGCAGCTTCTGCTTCTTTGAGTGCATCTTCATACACAGCCAAGAATGCGTGGATTTCGCCATCTTTTTCTTTGATCGTATCAAGTGTCTTTTGCACCACTTCAGTTGGAGTAGTGTCGCCTGCTATGTACGCAGCGCGGAGTGTTGCTATCGTATCCATATTATTCATCAACTTGCAGGATCTTCTTCACCTTCATAAATCGACCTTCAGTCTTCGGCATTTCCGCCAAAATATCCTTGGTGTACTGGTCCGGCTCGTTGGTCACTTCATCCTTGCGAAATACGTTGTATCGCACCCCAACCTCCGGCGCAGCATCAGCTTCTTCGCCAGCAATATCACTCACGACACTAACGTACGCTACAATTGATGATAATTCCCCCGGTAGGCGCTCCATCTCCTCTTCAGTCAAACGAATGCGAGCGAGCGAGGCCAAATGCTCAATATCTTCTCGTTTCATGGGGCTAGCATACCACTCCTCACCCGAAAGTAAAATTACACTAGCTGTTGGAAATCTGTCTCAGAAAGAATTGTCACTCCCAGTCGTTCTGCTTCAGCAGCCTTGCTGCCTGGATCGGCACCTACTACAACATAGTCCGTCTTCTTCGAAACTGAAGAAGATATCTTGCCACCCATCTTTCTGATGATCGCCTTTGCTTCGTCGCGTGTCATTGACTCAAGAGTGCCAGTGAGCACAAACGTCTTGCCCGTTAGGGTGCCTGGTGTACCACTAAGGTCAGGATTTTCGATCGTCAGGTGTGGGAGCAGCTCTGCTAACACCTTTGCGTGCTGCTTGTCAGCAAACCAAGCAATGATCGAATCAGCAACCGTTTCACCGATACCGTGAATGGCGTCGATATCTTCGCGTGAGGCGCGCTTGATCGCTTCGAGGGAACCAAAATGCTCAGCGAGCAAGCGCGCCGTCTCCTCTCCCACGTTATCGATCGACAACCCTACCAGCAGTCGGTACAAAGGAACATTCCGAGCTTTGGTAATTGCCTCGATCACATTCTGTGCCGCTTTTTCCTTAAAGCCAGGTAAGTCTCGCACATCGCCTTCAGTGAGAGTAAATAAGTCTACATAGGTTGAAATGAGTCCGTACTCAAGTAGTGCATCAATGATCTTCGGACCAACACCATCTATATTGAGCGCACCCTTTGATACAAAATAGTACAAACGCTGCCGGTGGAGCACACCAGAATCTCTGAAAACACACCGATAAGCTGCTTCGCCCGGGATGCGCTCGATCGAGCCGTCACTGCCACATTCAGCCACTTTCTTAGGGAACTTGTATGGCTTCGCACCCTCTGGGCGAAGCGGCAGTACTACCGAGAGAATCTCTGGAATGATATCTCCTGCTTTGCGGAGCACCACCGTATCACCAACCCGAATATCGAGCTCCTTGATCCGATCTTCATTGTGAAGCGTCGCTCGCGATACCGTCGAGCCATCGATCAAAACTGGCTTCAAGTGCGCCACTGGGGTGATCACTCCAGTCCGACCGACTTGCAACATAATATCTTCGACCAAAGTGGTTGCTTCCTCTGCTGGAAATTTATATGCCATTCCAAAGCGTGGTGCCTTGGCGGTATAGCCAAGTACGCGCTGAATGGATACTTCGTTTACTTTTGCTACCACCCCATCAACCCCATACGGAAGAGAATTATGTTTCTTGGTCCAGACCTCATAGTACTCCTGCACTTCAGCGATCGACTTGCAGCGCTTTGAGTCTTTACTAACTGGCAGACCAAGCTGCGCCAAGAGCTGCAATTCTTCCCATTGCGAGGCAGGTTCTGTTACCACCGCATCTCGCACGTCAAACAGATCAATATCATACACAGTGAGCGACAATTTTCGGCTGGCTGCTACCGCCGGGTCCAGCTGTCGCAAGGACCCGGCGGCTGCGTTACGCGGGTTCGCAAACAACGCCTCAGCATTCTTCTCACGCTCTGCATTGATACGTGCAAATTCTTTTTCACCTAGCCAGACTTCTCCTACACAAATAAGGTCAACTGGTTGCTTGAGCGTCTGCGGCAGTGTCTTGATGGTACTTGCAGTATGGGTCACGTTCTCACCGACCACTCCATCACCACGTGTTGCACACCGCACCAGCTTGCCGGCTTCATACTCGATCACTAGCTTCAGTCCGTCGATCTTATGTTCTGCCACATACTCGATCTCAGTCTGCGGACGGTCAGCATCACGAAGCCAACGCTTGAGGCGCGCGTCCCAATCGATCAGTTCTTCTTCTGTAAATACATTATCAAACGACCACTGCCGCACTCGGTGCGTCACTTTCGAAAATGCTTCATTGACCACTCCACCAACTGTGGCTGCTGTGCTGACCCGCCCTTCTACCTGTAGCTCAAGTTCACCAAGCTCTTTAAGAAGCGCATCATATGCCTCATCACTGATCTCAGGCGCATCTTCATCATGATATCGTTTGCGATGATACGCGACCGTCTCCCGCAGCTTCCCTAGCCGCTCTCTATCTGCCTGCTTAGCCATGACTAGAATTGTAGCAGCACTTCACGTTCTACGATACCTCTCGTATTTCCCCCTGCGATTGCTGAACACGGATAATTATACCCACGCACAGAGATCACCGAACAACGTGAGCCAGACTCACAAACGAATGAATTTCCGTCTGGGTATCCAGGAACGTGCGTTTCGACATTGTTGACTGTTGTTCCCACGCCAAGTGGCGTTGACGAAGCCACCAGCGCAGTCACACTCGTGCAGCGATCAGGGGTACCGCTCGGCCACGAAAAGGTGTATTTGTACAAGAACGCTTCACCATCCCCTGCAACGTCACCCAAACCACCAAGATCGGTTGGCGCTACACTCACTGGATCAGAGTTGACTCCAAAGCAATCAGGCGAGATATTGTTACCAAGTTCCATTGCGTCCGATTCTTCTCGGCGCCAGAAGTGCGCACACTCCATACCCGCATTGGCTGCATGAAATGCGATCTCAGACTGTTTTGAGTTGGTCGAAAGACTGATCTGCTTGATCGAAAGATCTAGAATTGCCAACCCGATCGAAATGACCGCAGCTACAACGATCAGTGAGATCAGCAGTGCAAATCCAGATTGTTCAGGGGAATGTTTCATACTACTAACGATATACATCTAACAAGAATGTCTCTACCGTAACTGACTGCTCATCTCTGAGCGATCCACTTCGCCACGAAACAGTAGACTCGACCCGAACCTGGTGGTCATCAAGCCTGTTAAACTTGATGATACGTTTGTACGCAGTTGGAGTGCCTGCCGAGTGCTTGTACCGACTACGCTCTCCCGTTTCATCGAAACGCAAGGTACAGGCATTACCAGTACTGGTACAGTCAATCGGTGCAGCTACTGCTCCAGCCGTATCTCCCGCGATCAATTCAAGGCCACAACCATACACATTATGCGAAATGAAACAATCACTATATGCTCCAGCCCCTGTGTCGTCAGAAAACTGCTGCCAAGCTGTATTGGTCAAACCTTCGAACTCACGCAACACAAGATCATCGCGCAACTTCTGAGCGATCTCTGCCCCCTCTTGAGCCAAGAAGAAAGCCACCACCTGCTCACTCGCGTAGGTTGTACTCTTGGCTGCTCGTGAACTGATCGCCATCGGACCGCTGATCACGATCAAAAGAATAGTAATCGCAACCAGTGTCTCCACCAAACTAAAGCCTCTTTGATTGTGTCGTGTATACATCATACGTCAGCTGTTCTTTGAGTTACGGTTGTTTGCACTCGGTACGGTTTTGCCTGTGGATCATCAACCTCCCTAGCCTCAATATAGATCGTGATCGAAGCCTGATCTAAATAATCTGGTGCACCTTCGCTCAGCGGCTTCGAACCGGTCACATAAAATTCCGCATCGGTAATCACGATACCAGACGAAACGATCGACTGTGCTGGACCAGCTCCGACCCGACGATAGATCTTGCCGGTATCTTCATGATAAAAATACAGAATGCGATCATCCGCTGCTCCGGTAATACTGTTGCCTCCTTCCACAAATGCAACACCTTGCCACGTGTTACCTCCACGCCCAGTTGCACAATCTTGCTTTAATGGAATTCCTCCAACCTCAAGCTCGGTGTCCAAGTCAGTTGTGATGCCTGAATTGATACCATCAGCAAAGATCTTATGTGCACCAGCATTTGGTGCCATTTGAGCATCACAAAAATAGTGAAAGCCCGTTCTCAGCTCACGCGTCATACTATCGAGCGCAAACGAAAGGTTGGTCATCACTGACTGTTCATTCTGCAAACGCTCATTGGAAGTGATCAAAGCTAGTAGTGCCCCTACCGCGATCGTAACCACCACCGAGAACACCGCCAACGAGACGATCATTTCTACGAGAGTAAAGCCAGATTGTTTTGTGTTGCTAATTTGCATATTAGATAACGGCTATTTGACCAGAAGTCGTCACTTCGATCACACGCACATCAGCACTACCAACTCGACCAACTTCGATCTGCACTGATTCTGCTGGAATCTCACCAACGCCATCAAAGAATCGTGCATCAAAGTTTGGCCGCTCGAACACGACCGAAATGTCATTGTGTAGATTTCCATTACTATCCGTAATAGTACGTATCTCAAAACGCTTATCGAGCCTACCAAGTGCTCCGTAGTCTTCACTCGCGGCACTGTAATGATAATCCGCATCGCCGTCTCTGAATACTCGATAACGATCATTGAGGATCAAACTGTCAAAATACACTCCCATAACCGAACGGAAGACTCCCGCGTCACCACTAGAACTTACTGCATTAAGCTGCACTTCTCGAAGTGTTAGTGCGATCTCGTACGCTTGGTTGCGGAGCAATACTGCACTATTGAAAGAACTTTGGTTGGCCAACACAATACCTGCCACCAACACGATGATACTGATACTCACCATGAGTTCGATCAGACCGAAACCGCCTTGTAGCATGCGGCAAGTAAGTGTATTTGATATAGGTCTAGAGGAAGTAAAATAACGAGAGAACATTGAAATGTGTGAATAGTATGATCAAACAACTCGCTACGAGAAACGGCGCAAACGGTATAGCACTCTTCATTGTAAGGGCTTTTGCCGGTAAAGGTAAGCTCGCTTTTCCCCTACTCAGATACTGATAGCCAATAATGAGCAAACTAATAACAGCACCCACCCAAAACGACAGCACCACAAACGAAAAGACTGACTTGGCACCAACGAGAAGACCGAGGGGTATTGCCAACTTTACGTCACCAAAACCGAGCCACTGCCCTTTTGAGATAAGCCAGAGCAGTAAGTAAAAGCCAGAACCGAGCAGTGCGGCTCCAACCGCAATACCAAACACTTCGAAGCTGAAGCCACCACGTAAGCCATCACTCACTAACAGCGCAACTGCAGCTGCTGTAAGCACGACGGTCAATTTGTCAGGAATAATGAAGTGATAGAGATCATAGACCGTAATGACCACCAGTACTGACATGACAAACCAATACAAAAACAGCGTCGACACTGAATACGCAATGAGTAGCGTCCACGTGAATAAAAGCCCAGTAGCCAGCTCCACCAAGAAGTACCGAGACGGGATCCGACACCCGCACGTACGACATCGTCCGCGTAATCCAAGATACGACAAAAGCGGAACTAATTCATACCACTTAAGGTCAGTACCACAGGACAAACAATGTGAACTGCCCGCTAGAGATTTACCGGTGTGGAAACGATAGATATATACATTGAGAAAACTGCCGATGATCACACCCACACCAAATATATAGAAGCACAACCAACCAACCGGTACCGCGATAAGATCAAGTAAAAACATGGTTCATGTAGTATAGCAAAGGCCCGGCGCTGCACCACAAGAGTACTTCCTGCCCCAGGGCACTCCCTCTTTTTCTTTGCAGAAAATTCACCTTGCTTTTTATAGTCGTCTAAACGACTCCTTAAAAATCTGGTCGCGCACCGGGCCTTTGCACTCCCCTATGGATCACAGGTCACTTGAGCTGCTGGCAACGCCGCAGCGATCTCTTTCTTTTCGCCTGTACTATCAACACACCAGTACCCTGTATCAAACGGCGCTGCTGCAGCATATGCAGCTGTTCCGCTGTTACAGATGACTGTACTGGAAGCGATCTTGTTGATCGAGGTGATCAGGCTAAGCACCTCTGTTGACGTGGCGATGCCATTCGTACCACACACTGAATCGTACGTAAGACTTTGAATATGTTCGATCTCAGCGCGCTTCGAGAGAAATTCCATTTCTGACTGTACTTTGGCATCGATTCCAGATGACCGAGCATCGTTAAGGGACTTAAGTATAATAGATGCCAAAATACCAATAATTGCAATCACGACGAGGAGCTCGATTATTGTAAAAGCTGCGTTTCGCTTTTTCATTACTGACTATTATACCTGATACATTGTCGTCAAAATGACTTTGCAAACAAAAAAACACCCATTGGGTGTTTTTTTGTTTGACCAATCTCGACAAACTATAGACAAGTCACATCCTCAGCAGCACCTGTAGCATCAATAGTAGCAGCAGTAGTGGTGCCTGAGAATCCAGTTGAGTCTACACACCAGAACGCTGTAGTCATAACACCTCCGTTATCCCACTGAATATTAAGTGGTGCGTTTGCAGCATAACCACTAGCGTTATCTGCACATGTTACAGTATCAGCTGCACCAACACCTGTGTAGTTAACTGTCTTACCAGTCTCTGAGCGGTTATTTGCTGCCGCCTCCAAAAGCGACTGAACCTGACTTTCACTACACACACCCGCATAGGTATACCCAGCCTGGTTGTAGTTAAGCTCTGCTTGAGAACGAAGGTTACCCATTGACTGCTTGATAGATGCGTCCTGTCCACCATCACGAGCATCGTTGAGTGAAGCGAGCACAACTGCGGCCAAAATACCAATAATTGCAATCACGACGAGGAGCTCAATGAGCGTAAAACCTCGTTGGAGTGTCTTTTTCATAATGATTAGATCAATTATTTCATTAATATCATATTTCAGATATCAGCTGCGTATCTGAAATATGATGGCCTACGTTGTACGCGGCTACTACTATTATACGACCTCATCTTGTCTATATCCGAGAGACTGGGGACAAGTGATGAAAACGGGCCAGCAGCGAAGCTGCCGGCCCGTTTTCATTTGCTCAAGCCTACATCAAAACGCACTTGTCAGGTTGTAGATCGGCATCAAGACAGATGCGAGCAATACACCAACACCAATACCAAGCATCACGATCATCGCTGGTTCGATCAGTCCGATGAGAGTATCGACTGCGTTGTTCACTTCTCGACGATAGAAATTAGACAACGTCGTAAGGATCGTACCGAGACTACCAGTCTCCTCACCCACCTTAGCCATCTGCGCGAGCACACCTGGGATCTCCGGGTACTCAGCGATCGAGTCCGCAAACGAACGACCTCCCTTCACCTCGACCAACGCTGACTGAATGATCTCTTTGTAGACCATGTTGTCCACCACGTCAGCAGTCACTTCGAGCGCCTGTACGATCGAGATACCGCTACCAAGCATAGTTGCCATGTTGTCACAAATACGGGTGAGCAAAAGTTTGCGTTGCAGGTCACCTAAATACGGCACAGAAATGAAGAACTCATCGAAGGTTCGTTTACCGACATCAGTTTGACGAAATTTCCAGATACCAACACCAATACCAGCAATAGCGATCAAAATAAATCCGATGTAGTTGACCATAAAATCAGAGATACCGATCACGATCTTAGTGTAGATCGGTAATTCTTGTCCTGAATCAGTAAGGATCTTAGCGATATTTGGGATCACCAAGGTGAGCATCAGCCCCATCACCAAAATAAAGATACCCACCACAAACGCCGGATAAATAAGTGCGTTACGCGCTTTGCTGATCACTTCATATTGTCGATCGAGATAATCAGCCAAATAATCAAACGCCTTCTCAAGAGAACCAGACTCTTCACCTGAACGCACTAGGTTTACATAGAAAGAAGAGAACACCTCAGGATGCGAAGATAGTGCACGCGAGATCGAACTACCAGCCTGAAGATCCTCAACGATCTGATTCATGATCTGCTGTAGCTGCGGATTCTCTACTTCAGCAGACAACAAACGGAAGATACGAAGTGGCGACACTTGCGCCTGGAAAAGTGTCGAGATCTGACGAGAGAGGATCACGATCTCTTTGTTTGAGACTGACTGGAAAAACGAGAACTCAATGTTCATTAGCCCAGCCAACCCTTCAGATTTGTTGGTCTCATCGATCGAAACAAGCGTATATCCACGCTTCTGCACCGCCGAGATTGCAGCATCAACCGTTGGTGCTTCCACAGTACCTTCACGTTGGATGTTTGAGCTGTCGATCGCTTTGTAATTAAAGAGCATACAAAATTTGTTAGATGAGTCGTTCGAGACCCTTCGGATTCACCGAGTACGTGAAGGCATTCTCAACTGTAATGTCTCCATTTTGTACCAAGCGAGCCAGCGATCGGTTCATGTCGATCATACCTTGCTCGAGACCAGTCTCGATCACTGATGGAATCTCATGAATGCGATTCTCACGGATCAGGTTACTGACCGCAGTGTTGTTGATGAGCAGCTCATAGGCTGGCACCAATCCACCCGCAATGTGTGGAATAAGTCGCTGTGAAAAGATCGCGATCAAAGATGAAGCGAGCTGCACTCGGATCTGATCTTGCTGCGCACCCGGAAACGAGTCAACAATACGGTTGATAGTCTGAGCCGCGTCGTTGGTGTGAAGTGTTGAATACACCAAGTGACCAGTTTCTGCTGCTGTTACTGCTGCAGCAATGGTCTCCGTGTTACGCATCTCACCCACCAGAATAACGTCTACGTCTTGGCGTAGCGCTGCGCTAAGCGCTTTTTCAAAATTCACTGTATCAATTCCGATCTCTCTCTGATCGATCAGCGCCTTTTCTTCAGTGTATACGTACTCGATCGGATCCTCGATCGTCACGATGTGCTCAGCCCGCCCTTTATTGATCAAGTTCACCATCGAGGCAAGCGTGGTTGACTTACCCTGTCCTACTGGGCCTACACAAAGAAAGAAACCTTGTGAACGCTGCGTGAAACTCTCAAGAATTGGTGGCAAATTAAGCTCTTCAAACGTACGGATCACATTAGGAATGAGACGAAGTGCAATGGCCATACGACCCCGCTGATGAAATGCGTTTCCTCGAAAACGAACACCCTCAGAGTTTTCATATGAAAAGTCTATCTCACTATACTCCGCATAGCGTTTGTATTGATCTTCACGCATCAGTACCTTTGCGAATCCGTTCACATCTGCATCGGTCAGGATCGGCTTTTTTAGAAGAGGGATCAGTGTACCCGACACTCGAATAAGCGGATGTGCACCAACTGAAAAGTGCAGGTCAGATGCCTGTTCTTGCAAGATCAGCTCGATCAACACATTGAGTTCTCGTTTGTAATCAACAGCCATACATTTGTTACTTACTTTTTTGCCATTGCCTCTACTTTTTTAACCACATCACTTGGCACTGCTTCCGCTTTAATAATATACCCATCGGCTCCAGCCTTGGTCGCTTCTTCAATATCTTCATCTTGTCCCTGATTAGACAAAACGATGCACTTGGCTTTCATGTCAGGGAACTTTTCACGAATCGCTCTAATAAGTTCTGTTCCTGTCATTCCCGGCATGATCATGTCTAACATAATGACATCAAAATCTTGCGATCGCTCAAGAACACGCAAAGCAGTGACCGCACCATCAGCAACCTCAACCTCATAGCCAGTATCTTTAAACTTCAGCGCGTACATGTCGCGCAAAAAAGCGTCATCATCAATGAGAAGTAACTTCATCACTACCCATTATAGCCTCTGCCACCTCAATATCATTTAGGTTATCGACAGTATCATAAGTTTCATTTGGGTCAGTTTCAATACCGATCTTAGTACTAAAGACATTCATTTCTTCGTATGGTATCTCGTGATTAAGCGCCTTGATCATGGCGTCTTCTTGGATAGTGATAAAGCCATTCTTACGAGCAGCCATGAAGAATTCTTCTTCTGAGGCATTTTTCAAGATCAACTCTTGCATCTCTTCATTGATCTCAAGCACTTCAGTGATCGCAGTTCGTCCGCTGTAGCCAGTCGCGCAACCAGGTGTCGGTTCTGGATGCAACATCGTGCGACTTTCAGGTATACGCTTATGATACTTCTGTGGCAACGTCTTAAATGTCTCACTGATACGAGCCTCTGTACTTGGAGAAACTTCTTCTTCACGACCTGTACCATCACACAAGGTACGAGCAAGTCGCTGCGCGATCGTGAGTTTGAGCGTTGGTGCGATCAGGTACGGATCAATCCCCATGTCGATCAGACGCGGAATCACACCGATCGCGTTGTTGGTGTGAATCGTAGAAAGCACAAGGTGACCAGTAAGTGCAGCTTGGATAGCCAGCTGTGCAGTTTCAGTATCTCGGATCTCACCTACCATGATAATGTCTGGGTCTTGACGAAGTGCAGCGCGTAGACCGCGCGCGAAGGTGTACCCGATCTCGGGTCGAACCTGTGACTGACTCACTCCAGACATGTCATACTCAACCGGATCCTCAAGTGACATTACATTCTTGGTCACCGTATCAACTTCCTGGATCATTCCACGCAATGTAGTTGACTTACCAGAACCAGTTGGACCTGAGATGAGAATGATACCGTATGGTTCCTGCACGATCTTTCGGAGCAACTCCATATTTGAGGCAGAAATACCACTCTCTTCAAGCGAGCGAACTCCTTTACTCGTATCCAAAATACGCATTACCACCTTCTCGCCATGATTGGTAGGCAATACAGATACACGAAAATCGATCTTTCGATCATCAAATGTCGCTGAGAAACGACCATCTTGTGGCCGACGTCGCTCATCAAGACGCATCGAAGAGAGTATCTTCACTCGCGCAACCACTGCCATATGCACGTTCTTCGGCAGTGTGAGACTTTTTGCCAACTCACCATCAACACGAAAACGGACCGCCACCTCAACCGGACTTGGTTCAATATGAATATCAGACGCACTACCATCCACTGCATACCGCAAAATCGTCGCTACGATCTTTGTAACTGGCGCATCCTCTTCAATATGCTCCAGTGACTCTTTAGTCTGTACATCTGACTCCTCAAGACTAGCAGCAATTTCTTTATCGAGTTCGCTTTCAAGCGTCTCAAGCGCATCACCAACATCACCTTCCAGGTTTGAGTAGAAGTTAAGGATACGAACAATATCCTCATCTGGCATGTAGACGAGCTTGTATGGAATATTGTTCTTGGTGCTTATGAAGTTAAGCGCCTCACGCATCTGTAGGTTGTCAGGATTGTTGACACCCACCACCAACACATCATCTTCAACCTTAAGGGGCACCATTCGATAGTGCTGGGCTGATTCTTCTGAAATAAAATCTAGGATCTCCTGAGTAACCGTAAATCCTTCTGGGATATCAAAGACTGGCACCTGATAGAAATCGGCCATAAACTGACGAACATCCTCCTTGCTCATGCCGAGTTCTTCAAAAACAGACTCATATGAACGGCCAGTCTCACCGATAATACGCTCAGCCTCCGTAATAAAAGACTGATCGACCCCACCACGCTCTTGTAATGCCTGCAGCGGATCCATGGTGCCTAGATATTTGTTATAACCGGAACTGATGCTGGAGGCTCGAGTTCATCGAACACTTTATCTTCTACTTCGGCAAACGGATCAGATCGGCCAATTGGTGGCTCGACAATATCAGTACGGTAACTTCGAAGTGACGTGAACCGCTCATCATCAAAAAGACCAACGTTCATCTGCACACCATCTAGCACTTTACCCCGCTCAATAAAAGCTCTTGTATTGGCGATCATGTTATCGAACGTCGGTCGATTCGAATCAAAATCCAGGGTAGTTGCAGACTTTTGTGTATAGAGATAATACCCGGCAAACGCAACCGTAATGAGTCCGAGAACGATGATTAGATTTACTGCAGTTTTACTCATATTCCACGTACTTAACTACTAATTTCTGAAGACATGTACTCATAAGTCATGATCTCAAAATCAGCTGATAGAAAACCACCATCAATTCGTTTGATCGACAGGTCGTGGATCTCAAATGGATAATTATTCTGCTCAAGAAGGGTCAAGAAGGTTTTTACTTGATTATAGGTCCCTTCAACTGAAAGACTGAAGCTGTGTGGCTTTGGCATGTTCAGCGGCTGGCCAGTTCTTGGGTCAGTTGGCACCCTATAATTTTGCACCTTCGCATATGTAACATCGCGATACAACAATCCTGCCTGCTTAACGATCAGGTACAGATCACGTGGTATATGGATCGAATCAACCGAATCTGGCATGTACGTGTATAACCTTTCCTCATCACGAGTTGGCGTATTATCCATACGAGAAACAAGCGTGCGTAACTTTTGGTTCACTGCTTCGACCTGCTCATTTTGCTTTTGATATGCTTCGATCTGTGACTGCACTTCACCAATATCAGAAAAAGCTGGTTTTACATATGTGATGATGATCGCTACAGAGATTATCACCATGCCGATCTGTGTGAATAAGCCTTTTGGAATCATAGATCATTATCGTTAACATCGACTGCTGTGGTCGTTGCAATTGGACTAACCGGGCTAGTAACTACTGGTGCAGAAACAGTGATCGGCGCATCAGGCGGAACGTACGGAATAGCTTCAATCGGTACAGTTAGTTCTACTTTGAAATCAACAGCTGATCGCTGATTCAGGATCGCATTCTTATCTTCTTGTAGCCTCTCTTGAGCAGCGTCAGCCTCACTTAATGCCTTCACATCCATCACCGAAACGTCTGCGATTATCTCAGAGTCAGTAAAGAGATCACGCTGGAAGATAGTTGAGTCGAACGTGTCTGTGTTCACTGCAGCAGCAAGCATGTATTCTGAATCCATCTCACGAGTAAGTGATAGGTCTTCAAGCTGCACTGTTCCCGCAGTGGCTGCCTCGAGGGCTTTAAGAACCGACACTATTGAAACACTACTCTCAACTCGATCCGTTGCTTGTTGAAGTCGTCGGTCAAACTCAAGCACCCGTTGCAGATCAGCCTCACTAAAACTAGAGATCCTTGTATTAAGCTGCTCAACTTGAGATTGCCACTCCTTATCAATGTATTGTCCGTAGAAAAAGACACCACCAGTTGCTAGCAATGTAGCGAATAGGAGTACATAACTGATCAAAGTAAAAACGTACACCTGCCGAGACATCACTTCACGACGTCGCTTCGCGGGACCACGCTTTGGAATGAACGAGTTATTAGAAAGATCTGCCATACTTTATATTATACGCTCCTTAGTAACAAAAACGGCTAAGTGACTGTGGAAACGTTACTCAAATACTCGCAACGCTGCACCAAGCGCAACAGTAAACGAAGGACCAATGTTTTTCATGTTGTCTTCCATAAAAGCTGGGTACGCGACCTTAGAAAATGGATTCGCCAACAGAATTTCACGACCCAGTGTCTCTTTAAGATTGCCTACCATGCCTGGGAAGAGTGAACCACCGCCAGACAAGTATATTGAAGTTAGTTTATTGCCGGTTCGATCCTCATACTCTCGCAGTACCTGATTGAATTCTCGAAATGCCCGATCGTAGCTACTGTCATGCGCTCGTTTCAACTCTGAAAACTGCGCGTCGTTTTTATCGGCGGCTAGCTTGCGCTGCTCAGCTTCAGAAAAATCAATTGAAAGTGCACTTGCGATCTGCTTGGTTGCCAATGTACCGCCAGCACGGATACGATACATACGCATGAGTAATCCCTTTCGAGCAATGTAAAGCTTTGATGAAACTGCACCAATATCGATCACTGCAACATTATCTTCATCACTATCAAACAGACTTCGCATCGTACTGAAACACTCGATCTCAGTTGGCGGCTGAGTAAGTCCAGCAAACTGCATCAATATCTTGAAGCGTTCTAATGCTGAATTTTGAATCGCAGCAATGAGAACATTACGTCGATTTTCACTATTCTTCGACGCTTCTTTCTTGGTCACCTCAACCTCAGCCCAGTCCAGCGTAACTTCACTAAGCGATGCAGGAATGACCTTTCGCGCTTCCACTCGCACCATGGATGAAAGATCAGCATCTGGATCCGCTTCAATACTCACGTTGGTCACAAAACTCGACGAAAGAGGCATTGCAAACACCGCTTGTCTTCCTTGTACAGCTGATTCTCTAATGACGTCAACCAATGCTTCTTGCTCCTGCTTTGGTTCTAGGGTAACTGACTCGCCGATATCTTCTCCAACGTAGGGACCAAGTTGCACTTCACCGTATGTCGCGAGCGTAATCACTCCTTTTCGTTCCTGTAACTCAACAACTTTCATTGAAGACGAGCCAACATCAATACCAACCACTCCCTTTGCTGAGCTGCTACTCGTTAACGAGGAAAAAATATCACTGAGAGATTTCATATACTATTCACAGATATTCTAGCATGAAGAATTTCGTATACTGGTAAATATGCTCAAGTTACTCACAGCAATAGTAGACATCCTCTTCCCACCTTCGACCGAAGAAATCCTGTTGCGTTCAACCAAGCCTACAGACTACATGAAACTGTATAGACCTGGACGGATCGGCTCTTGTGAGTATCTTTGCCACTACCAAGATCCGATCATTCGCGCAGCTATCACCAGCAACAAGTTTCACTATCATCGTCGTGGATCGATACTACTCGGAACATTGTTATCAAACTGGGTCGATGAACAAGCCACAGACTGCGTATTCATACCGATACCACTCGGGAAGAAACGTATGCGGACTCGTGGTCACAATCAAGTACTGACGATCTTACAAGCTGCTAACGTAGCAACTGCACCGCACTTGCTGACACGAGAAATTGAAACGAAGCAGCAGTCAAAACTTGATAAGGTGGCTAGGCAGCAGAACGTCCGCGGAGCTTTTACATACACTGACAAACCGTTGCCACAAGGCACTACAGTGGTTGTACTGGTTGACGATGTTTTCACTACTGGCGCGACGATGCGTGCGGCGCGAGCTGCGCTCGCGCCGCACCTACCACCCCACGTAAAACTCATTTGCCTGGCGATCGCACACTAAGATCGATAGTAGGTCGGCGGGCCCTTCGGGCCCGCCGACCAAAAAAAGAAGCGAACGTTTTCACGTTCGCTTCAAGTATCAGCGGGAGGACAATCTTTGATCAGGTCAGTACACGACCAACCACTCGATTCCGCCCCTCCTTTTTTGCGTCATACAGAGCCAGATCTGCTTCTTTAAGCAGTTTTTCCGGCGTCGTTGCGAAACGCGTGTGAGCGGTCCCGACACTGACCGTTACCAGCAGGTCGTTGACGAACTCATGATCCTCGATCGCAGCGCGGATCTCCTCCGCAACTTCAGCCAACTTCTCAGCCGAAATATTTGGAAACACGACCACGAATTCTTCGCCGCCATACCGTGCCACCAAGTCGGTGTCACGAACGACCGAACGAAGTACGCGCGCGATGTCGATCAGCACCTGATCTCCAACATCATGACCGTACGTGTCATTTACCGCCTTGAAGAAATCAGCGTCGATCATGGCTGCTGCCAAGCTTTGCATCAATCCAGCGCGCTTTTCTTCGGAGTCGCGCCGTAGCAGAGGGCTCGCAAGTGCACTCAGCTGACTGGTCAGTTCACCACGGTTTGCCAGTCCCGTCATCGGATCACGCTTGGCCGATTCCTCAGCTTGCTGACGGAGCACACGCTCTTGCCGAAGCTGATCCTCAGCAACCAGCGCTCGATCACGCTCCGCGTGCATTTGATGCATTGAGTTACGAAGCCGGGCCTCCAACTCTCGCTTCTTGAGAAGCATGTAGACTGCGATGAATACGACCAGCCCAAAGACGGTCGCAAGAATGATTTCTTTCACTTTGTCCTCCCAAAGAACAATCTTTTACTGTTTTATAATTATATTACAATATATACCAAATGTCAATAAATCATTGGTTTTCAACGCTTGACACTTGCTATTTTATGTATTTGTGGTATAAATCCAGCCAGGAGGGTGGCTATTATAGTAATAATTCCCGCACAGTTTTTTGGAGCAGCAGTAATGACTTCTAAGCAGATCGGCTTCGCGGTGGCAATCCTTGCCCTGACTAGCGTCGCAAGCGCCACCGCCGCTCACATGAGCGGCATTCCCTGGTTCCAGATCCAGAACTTCATCGGCAGCATCATCACGTATGTTGCCATAGGATTCTTCGCCATCATGATGGGTCTCGGCATCTTGATCGTATTCAGCGGAATGGTCGCACCTGGCTGGTGTCCGTTCAATCTCTGCAACGATCAGAAGAACTGATCAGAACCTCCCCCAGCAGCGCCCCCAAGGCGCTGCTTTTTTGTTGTGTAAAAATTGTAAAAGCGGCCTTAAGCGGCCGCTTTTCCTCCGAAGTAGAAAGTGTCTATACCCAAGCAACACCGTGCCTTGCCTGCGGCTCGCGACGAAGTCGTCTTTTTTCTGCCTGGCGTGCCAGCCAGCTGGTGCGGATCTCCCGCAACTGCTTCCGCACCGCCCGCGCATCACCAATGGTGAATATCTGACCGCTTGCCGTTGCCTGCTTACGCTCCTTGGCAATGACCTGATCTTCGTGATATCTCACGTGCTGCGCACGCTGTCGCGCTTCAGCTTGCTTACGCGCTGCTGCCTCAGTCTCACGCCGCTCTGCGGTCAGCTGACCATTTGCTTTCTGGATCGCGAGTTTGCGAGCGATCGTCTTTTCAGCCTGCTCGTGTTTTGCACGGACAGACTCTCTTCCCCTTTTTTCCGACTGACGGGTAAACGCTCTACTTCTATTGTAAAACATCTGCCAAAGAACTCCTGTATGAAAGACCAGTATTGGTCATATCAAACGTACAAAAAAATACATTATTAGTAAAGTCCCTTTTTGCACCCGAGAGACCTATGATCCACTTTACAAACTATTCATATGGGTATGTAATGAAGTTGGAAGTACCTCAGGAGAACGAAATGAAACCTGCAGTAAGCAATTACCTACACGATCAATTCGGACGCCTCCTGCTTGAGGCCGAAATGCGAGTCAATGTTGACCTAAAGGAAACGGTGCGCCTGTACACTGTCGGCGTACTCGTAACTCACTGGCGGACAGAGTGGTCGCACGAAGCTCTGGCACTACGGTACCTGCGGGCTGCGAAACAGCCGCGCCGGTCTGCACACGACTTTCTTTCCATCGCCGACACTGCCCTACTGATCCTTTCACTACAATTGCCCAAAGTCCTCCGGCGTGGCCTCGACCCTGACTACTTCGTCACCCTCGGTCGCAGCTCGTACCACGATGCTGCGCTACGCGAGCATCATGAAGCTCTGGCAGAACGAGACATCCTGCTCTGTAACGCATTCGTTCAAACGGCACGTGTCGTCTATGATGTATTCACGCACCGCTACCACGAACGAGTCCTCGAGATCAGCGAACATCTGTCTAGGTTGGCAGCAGAAAACACCACACCAGCAACGCCACGGATACTTCAGTGATCCGCGATCCGTTTCACCAAAGGGCCTCCCCGCGAGGCCCTTTTGAGACTCTGGACATAATGTGTTATCCTACCGTGCACAATTGAATAAATTATGGAGAGTTGGCTGAGTGGATGAAAATGTCTGGGAGACATTTTCATCCGACTAAAAGGAGGTGGACGAACTTGTTCGACCTGAAGCCAACTCGAAGTGAAACGGAGAGTTGGCTGAGTGGTCGAAAGCGCCTCACTGCTAACGAGGTAAGGGCTAAACCCCTTCATGGGTTCGAATCCCATACTCTCCGCTCGTTGAAAATACCACCGTCAGGTGGCTATTTTCTTGAGCGGAGAGTAAGTAAAGTGCCCTGCGGCACTTTACGTTGGGATTCGAAAGCCGCAGCGATGTGAGGAGCTTGCGACGAACAATGCGAGACGGGGTCGCGGAAAATTTCTGCAAGAAATTTATCTGTGACCGAATCCTGAAAAATGCTATAATACTTGTATTAAGCGGCTTTTCCGCATCCAAGAGCTAGCACGAGACACCTGTCTCGTGCTAATTCGTGAGTAAGATGAGTGTATACTGATGTTATGCTACGAAGTTTCTTAGACTGGCTCTTATATTTTATTCTAAAAAGCCGTAGACAGGCACAGAGAAGAGAAGTGTCTTCGAACAGTCTTTTCGTCTTTGAGAATGTGCAAGTTCTTTATGATAAGGGCTTTGTTGGGGCTATGAAATTCACACTTGCTTTCTTGTTTAGAATCATTCTTGTTTTTGGTCCTCTGGTCTTTTTCCTACTCTACCTTGATCATGGAAGTAATCTGTTTTCACAAAATTTAGCTAACGACCAAATCTATACATGGGGTTTTGTTTTTGTAATGCTAACACTAATAGTATTTAGTGGTTATTTTGCACACGGACACCACAGTGACATGAGTGGTTTGGGTACAACGTATGATTTGAAGGAGTTAATTAAATCTAAATTCAGCTTGTTCGTCAGCAAAGATGGATTATATGGCGTAACAAAAGTGCGGTGGAAATCTATACGGTTTGTAGAAGGATCTGCAAGTCAAGAGGCAAGAATTTATTTAAAAAAACGACTTCTTTTGCCATTACCATCATATAGTTACAGGATAAAATTCTCATCCCAAGAGGATTTGAATAGGTTCATAGATTTAGCGCTCGAGACGCTTCGGGAGCGAAGTGTAAAATGAACTGATTCCGTCAAGCTCTGCTTGACCGACTACGGTTCTAACTCGAGACTACCCGCAAACAAAAAGCTTCTCTTTTCGAGAAGCTTTGTTCTATTTCTTTTTGCCGATCAGTCGGCGACTTGCTCCACAGTAGGAGTTTTTGTGACGTCGCCGGAAACCATGACCTGCACGGTCGTAAAAGCCATGAAAAGAAAGACCGGAATCAAAAGGTACAAAAGTGCTTTACCTAACATACTTTATTCCTCCAGGTGCGTTAGAGCAGCGTAGTCTTGGTGAAAACGGCAATCCAGATCAACGCCAGGATCAGTTGGTAGACATGGAGGTCGGTAAACCCCCAGAACCCGACATTTCGGTCCAACTTCCTGAAGTAATTCGACGGCGAAGCGCCAAGCATCTCTTCCTGAGCTGTTTCGATCCACACCCCTTCGTCCAAGGTATGCTGTCGATCTTTCACCAGCAACAGCACAACGATCAGCGTCACGATGATCGTGAGAATCGCGAGTGTCGGAACGAGCGCAAGAAGCACCGGGTCGCTCTTCCACGAATCGAGCGTAAAGTATGCCGTAAGCACACCCACATGAGTGGTAAATACCGCAGTAGCAAATGATCGCCAACGACCAAGATGAAGCGCACGTTCGGTAACCATTGCTTTGTGTGCAGTAGCTCGCGCATCAACCAATGCTTTATCGAGCAAAGAGAATTCACCTCGAGTGTCTGCCAGAGAATCTGGCACAGGCATAGCTGTCTGACTCGGTTTCATAGTCATATTCCTCCGTATAGTTTCCTATGTTCACCCAGCGGCTATAGGAACATATTTTTACATGCTAAGCAAGGCTACGCAAAACATATTGACAGTAAGCACTTTAACCTCTACTGTGCATTCCGAACCAGCACAGGAGGAAGTTCATGACCATTTCAAGACAGATCGTCAACTCTTTTGACCAAGGAACTATCGAGTACGTGATCGCACATATGATCTGGCGCAGGCAGCGTGGCAAGAATACACCGACCGCAACGCTGCCTGCACTCGGCCTTACCAATGCCCGTACTGCGCTCAGGTACGCGGTCAGAAAGTATCGTGAAAAAGAAGCAATTATTGTCGACAAGCACACGATCAGCGGCAATCCGGACATCACACCGGAACGGCAAACTGAAGAAGACTACGCACCTGGCGACGCCATCTTTATCTTCGAAGGTACGTTTGCAGGCTACGTCGGTCTCATCACCAACGTAGATCACGATCAAAAGCGCGCGACTGGGCCGATCGTGTTTCGACCAGGTCATAGTGTCGGTATCGCAACTGGACCTGAAGAACACGGTTCGTTCGATGAACCGTTCAGCAACATCACACATGACCAGGTCGACGTAGTCCTCGGTCCACTCAACACTATGGAGCTCGTCCTGCTGTCACCAGCCTTGATGAACTAACAAGCAAACCACCCGCACGCGGGTGGTTTTTTATTATTGCTCTGCTTTATGCCCCTGGCCACTTTGACACCATCAGTACTTCCCCGTTCTTCTCTGGCAGCGTCTGCCAGATCTCTTCGGTCACAAACGGCATAAATGGGTGCAGCAGCTTGAGTGATGTATCGAGGACATGTCGTATTGTGTGCTGACGCGACAGCTTTGCGTCTGCATCTTCACCCTGGAGGATCGGCTTTGATTCTTCGAGGATAATGTCGGCCACCTCATGCCACACGTAGTGATAGATCTTCTCGGCCGCGAGGTAGAGACGGTAGTTTTCGAAGTCGTCAGTTACTTCAGCCACCAGCTCCTGCAGTCGAGTTTCGATCTGCTGGTCAGCTTCCGTCTTGGTCACTTCGCCAGCTAAGTCGACACCGTCGGTGTTGTCGAGAATAAAGCGAGTGATATTCCAGATCTTGTTCGCAAAGTGCTTGTAGCCCTTGATCTTGCTTTCATCGAACTTCACGTCGTTGCCGATCGCGGTACCAACGAGCAAGCCCATGCGCAGCGCATCAGCACCGTACTTTTCGATGATCTCAAGTGGATCAACGCCATTACCGAGCGACTTACTAAACTTTCGTCCTTGCTTATCGCGCACGAGACCGTGGATCATCACGCGCTTAAATGGCACCTGTCCGAGGTGGAAGCCAGCCATGAGGATCATACGCGACACCCAAAGCTGCAAGATCTCATAGGCTGGTGACATAAAGGCAGTCGGATGGAAGGTTTCGAGGTCTTTCGATTTCTCTGGCCAACCAAGCGTCGAGAAGGTCCACAGTGCTGAAGAAAACCACGTGTCGAGCACGTCTTCTTCCTGTTCCCAGCCGTCGCCTTCTGGTGGAGTGACATCACAGTAGATCTCCTCGCCCTTGTACCAAACCGGGATCCGGTGTCCAAACCAGATCTGACGCGAGATACACCAGTCACGAAGATTTTCGATCCAGTGGAAGTAGGTCTTGCTGAAACGCTCCTGCGGCATATCGACTGCCCCACTCGCCACGCTCTGCTTCATAAGCTCCTTGAGTGATACTTCGCTACCACTTTCAATACCTGGAATTTCTGAGTGCTCAATTGTAAATGGCTTGTTCACATCAATCCACCACTGCAGTTTCGGCAATGGCTCAATGATCGCACCGGTACGTTCTGAGGTTGAGACATTCTGTGGTACGTCTTCTTCTGAAATAAGCAGATCTTCTTCACGCAGCCACTCCACGACCATTTCACGCGCTTCGAGCACTTTCTTGCCTTCAAGTCGTCCCTCGACCATCATTTTGGCGTATTCATTGATCACCTGTGGACGCGGTAAGTCGTTGCGATCGGCAATCTCCCAGTCGATCTGACTATGCGCTGGAGTCACACCGAGCGCACCAGTTCCGAATTCCATTTCAACTGATTCGTCGGCAACGATCTTAATATGGAGCGGCACATCACAAAAGACCACGTCGTATTCCTTACCGATGAATTCCTTGTATCGCGCGTCGTCGGGGTGGACTGCTACTGCAGTGTCGCCGACCTTGGTCTCCATTCGAGTAGTAGAAACTGGGATTGGGAAATCTTTCGCGTACTTAAAGGTCACCAGCTTCGCGGTACGTTCTTCGTAGACGATCTCATCGTCTGAAATAGTCGTCTGGCCTTTTGGGTCCCAGTTTACGATGCGGTTGCCGCGGTAGATCAGCCCAGCGTCGTACATGCGCTTGAAGGCAGTCTGCACCGCGAGGTAGCGCTGCTCGTCGAGGGTGTAGGCGTAGCGGCTCCAGTCAAGCGAAGCACCAACGCGGCGGACCTGATTAAGGATCGTATCTTCACTGTTCTTCGCGTACTCCGCCACGCGACGCACGAGTTCTTCACGACCAAGATCATGGCGACTCTTCTTTTCTTCCTTTTGAATATTCTTCTCTACGCGCGCCTGGGTCGCGATCGCAGCAGAGTCGGTACCCGGCACCCAGAGCGCGCGCTTCCCGCGCATGCGCTGGTAGCGGACCACGGCGTCTTGGAGTGAATCCTCGTATGCATGACCAAGGTGCAAGACACCGGTCACGTTTGGTGGCGGCAAAACCACGGTAAATGATTCTGCTCGGTCACCTGGAAGATTGTCAGGATTAAAATACCCTGATTCTTCCCACATTTTATAGACAGCTTCTTCGGTCTCTTGCGGATTATATGGTTTTAAAAATTTGTCATGCATACAAGGGCTATCATAACTAATATTGTCGTTTAAACAAGTAATTACAAGGCGATTACGCTTGTAACTCAACCGGAAATTGCTATACTCACCGTCATAGATGTTTGAATCACTCATTGCTGCTGCTGGCGTCGCCTCCGTCTCACTCGTCGGTGTCTTTTTCTTTGGTAATACAAAGCGACTCATTGGCGCACAGAAGTTTGTTGTTCCAGTTGCAGTTGGTGTCTTCTTGAGCTTGATCTTGACCGAACTGATCCCAGAGACACTCTCACTTTCACCGGAATGGGGTGGTATTGCCATCGCAGGTGGCTTTATCCTCTTTTACATACTAGCGAATGCACTGCACCAAAAGTATCACCACCTCGAAAGCGAAGACTGTGATCGTAAGGGTGCTGCGATGCTCTTACTCATCGGTGACGGGATTCACAATGTCGCAGACGGTGTCGTCCTTGGTGGTGCGTTTATGGTCGATCCGACCGTAGGTATCGCAACCGCTGTCGGACTAGCGATCCACGAGATCCCGCAGGAGATCGTTGAGTTTGGAGTATTGATCCGCGCCGGCTACACCCGCACGAGAGCTGCTCTTCTTAATCTCCTCTCTGCCAGCAGCATTATTGTTGGCGTTGTACTCATTTTTATCATTGCAGAGCACGCGGAGGATTTTGTATGGCTCATTACTGGAATCGCGGCCGGGAACCTCCTCTTCCTTGCGGCCAGTGATCTCTTACCTCGCATTCACGGCAACCTCTCACACTACCGGAGTATCTGGCACTCTACTCTTTCGATCATCCTTGGTTTTATCCTCATGACAGTCGTCTTGACCTGGACGCACGAACACTTTGGTCATGGTGCTGATGCGCACGACGAGTACGATTCGCACTTACTACATGAGGTGATGGTGGAATGAGGTTGAACCACGGGCGGCGGGCTTCGCCCGCCTCCCTTTTCATTTTGCTATACTACCCACATGCAGATCGTCCACCAACAAGACAATGTCTACACCCTCTCCTTCAGTCGCGGCGAGGAAGTTATGAGCGTCATTGCAGACCACTGCAAAAAACATAACATCACCGCCGCACATCTCACCGGTCTGGGTGCAGCTGATCAACTCGATATCGCCTACTACAACCTCGCCACCAAAGAATACGAACGACACACAATCGACGAAGAAGTCGAGGTGCTCAGTCTCATCGGCAACATCGGCGCTAAAGACGACGGGCAGATCATTATGCATATCCACGGCACCTTTGGACGCAAAGACCTCTCGGTCTTCGGCGGCCACCTTTTTTCAATGCAGATCTCGGGCGCTGGAGAGATCCACTTCACGGTGTTTGATGGCACGATCAACCGCTCCTTCGATGAGGCAACCGGTCTCAATCTCATGTGCCACGTGCCTGAGTAATTTTGGGGACAACCACTTGCTGCAAGTGTCCGAGCGTGATACAAAGGATTTATAGTATTAACGCTATAAAACAGAATAGATTTAAACACTATGGAACCAATCCTACTCGCGTTCCTGGTCACCCTCGGAGCCGGTCTTGCAACCGGAATCGGGAGTTTCCTCGCGTTCGCAGCAAAAGACACAAACAAAAAATTCTTATCCTTCATGCTCGGCCTTTCGGCCGGTGTGATGATCTATGTCTCACTGGTTGAGATATTTCAAAAGGCAGTTACCTCGCTTGGTGAAGCCTTTGGTGATCATGCCACTGGCTACCTCTGGGCTACCATCGGCTTCTTTGGTGGCGTGGCCGTGATCTGGATCATCGATCACTTCATGCACGGCAGTGCTGAAGGCAGTCCGCACGAAGCGCATGAAGCACACGAAATGGACCACCCAGACAAAGAGGAGCATGAAAAACGCGCTCTCCTCAAAATGGGAACCTTCACTGCGCTCGCTATCGCGATCCACAACTTTCCCGAAGGACTTGCGACTTTCTTGGCAACCATGAACGAACCAGCGCTTGGTATCTCACTCGCGATCGCGATCGCGATCCACAACGTACCTGAAGGTGTGGCAGTATCCATCCCGATCTACCATGCTACCGGTAGCCGCGTGAAGGCATTCTGGTATTCATTTGCCTCAGGCCTGGCCGAACCGGTCGGTGCCCTACTCGGCTACTTCCTCCTGATCCAGTTCATCAGTGATCAGGTATTCGGAGTGATCTTCGCTGGCGTGGCGGGTATCATGGTGTTCATTGCACTTGATGAACTCCTCCCCGCTGCACAGAAGTATGGCTACCATCATCATTCGATCATCGGTGCCATCATCGGCATGGGAATCATGGCGGTCAGCTTGGTACTCTTCCTCTTTTAGTTGAAGTCACGATTAAAAAATGGGCGTGCTGTCGTAAGGCAGCACGCCCGTTGCGTTACTCATTCATCTTCAAGATCGAGGAACTCCAAGAGCAGCGAAGCATACACCCCACCAAAGCCGAAGCTATTGAGGAGCACCCAGATTGAGTCTTGCACGATCGTAGTCCGAACATGATTGACCACATCGCACTCCGGATCGAGGGACCCATCGGCTTCAAGACCACGTGTCGGTGGAATGAGTCCAGCCTGCACGAAGCTGATAACTGCCACAAGCTCTGCGATGGCTGCCGCTCCGAGCAGGTGCCCGATGTACGACTTCATCGACATAACTTTGATCTCAGCAGCTATCACAGAGACCGCATCAGCTATAAGCGCATACTCCGGATCAGATTCGACCTCTTCCCAGGTCAATCCTTCTTTCAGATACATACCGAGTTCCGGGAAGCGTGCGATATCTTTGAACATTTCCTGCAACGCCAGTCTGACGACGGCATTTGTTTCAGCGATATCACCCGCTCCAGTGCCAGTACCATGAACCTTGATCCAGTCGACATCTTCGAGCGGCACACGAGCTTTTGCCAATGCCAAGCCCATGACCATTGCCGCAGCTTCAGCATTCGGACTTGTAATAGAGCCGCCAGTCGTACCGCCACCACAGTCACCATAGCCAGCGATCTTTACAATCGGCTTGAGACCGAGCTTGCGCGCCTTGGCGTACGTCATCATAACGATCGCCGCAGCACCTTCACCCATCACGAATCCGTCCCGATCAGTATGGAACGGCAAGCCCTTCCCAAGCACACCTTGCACCTGGAAGGAACCGATGCCAAAGTCAGAAATCCCGGCTTCGGCGCCAACCACGAGACCAGCTTCTGCATCGCCAGCCCGGATGATTCGAATCATGTCGATAATCGCAATCGCCGACGCGGCACAAGCATCACCCTTCACACCAACCGGGCCGGTGAAGCCGTACTTCTCGATGAGATACCCTTGCAGAATGTTCGGCAAGTAGCCGAGATTGTAATGAATCTTGCGCAGCGGTTTCCCAGCTGCCAAAACCGCCTCGGCTTCAGCGACGGTATTGAGACCTGCTCCACCTGTAGCGGTTGTGCACGCAAACCGCGACACGTCGATACCTTCAAGCGGAGCCATGGCTTCTTTCGCCGCGATCAGCCCGAAGAGCTGATGCCGGTCATACCGTTTCGCCTCTTTTCTCGTGAGTCCAGCCAGTTCGGCCAGCTCACCATCAGTGAGGGGCACCGGCGCTACCAAGGCAGTACTGAGCGATGTGTCTCGTGTCGAGAAGTCGATCGGCATGTATTTGTCGGCCTTACCGACAGTTATAAACTCCGGACCGCCTACCTTGAGCATTTCGATACGCTCGTCGACAGTCGTACCAGCGCCATCGATCGCACCCATACTCACGATCACGATATCTGTGTCTTTCATCTTCTCCCCCTCTGCAATTTGCAGAAATTTGTAAACAACAAAACCTGTAGTTTGTACAGATAAAACCTGCTGGCACTGTAACACACTCCATAAAAAATGGAATCCCGCTCCCGCTTTTTTGCCATACAAGAGGAGGGGGGATAATCCATCATTGACAGATTTTTTATATACTGTATATTCGTGCGGTGTTTCACCCAGAAACACCACCCACTTCCCCGGTTTCGGGCGGGTGTAGTTCCACCACACAAGAGGAAATCCCCTTGAACCAGACCAATCCGTTCAGCCTGCAGATCAACAACGGCGCGACCATCACGATCAATAACATCGGTGACATCACCGACCAGGTGACCGACGGGTACCGCAAGATCTCCGGCAGCATCACCGACGACAACGGCACGCGCGAGATCCACTCGCCCGAGTTCAAGATCACGAAACCTGGCAACCTCAAGTTCCGCGACTTCGCCAACATGAGCCCGGACGATCGCATGATGTCCCTGGCCATCATGCACGTGATCACCGTCGGCGACCTGAACGCCATCGCGGCGTAAACGGCTACGGCCTGCGGCCCCTCCAGCTTGGAGGGGCTTTTTTAATGCTAAAGAAAGTGGCCGGCGCCGAAGGCGCCGGCCATTTTCTTTTCACCTATCCAAGTGCTACATCAAGTGTCATCATGACCGCAAAGCCGATCATCGCTCCGGTAGTAGCCAGATCTGTCATTCCCATACCGCCACGCTGTGCTTCCGGGATCAATTCTTCCACCACCACAAACAGCATTGCACCAGCCGCAAATGCCAGTGCGTACGGCAAGATAGGTGTCGCCACAAGCACCACCGCAGCGCCGATCACAGCCGCGATCGGCTCAACCGCACCCGATAGCTGCCCAAACCACCATGCCTTCTTTCGACTAAATCCTTCACGACGAAGTGGTACTGATACTGCGGCTCCTTCTGGGAAGTTCTGAATACCGATACCAACAGCGAGCGCAATTGCCCCTGCCAGCGTCGCACTTTCAAGCCCAGCATACGCAGCTCCAAACGCCACACCAACTGCGAGTCCTTCCGGAATGTTATGCAGTGTGATAGCAGACACCAAGAGAATACTGCGATGCCAAGACGTCTTCGGCCCTTCAGCATCCTCCTTCGGGAAGCCCATGTGCAGGTGCGGAATGACTTTATCCATCACCCACAGCGTAGCAACACCGAGTAAAAATCCGATCAGAGGCTGCACCCAACCACCATCTGACATTTCGATCGCAGGCGAAAGCAGCGACCAAAAGCTCGCAGCGATCATCACCCCAGCTGCAAAGCCGAGCATCGCGTTCAAGATGCGCTTATTGATTTCCTTAAAGAAGATCACGATAGTGGCACCAAGCGCGGTGACACTCCAAGTAAAAAGTCCGGCAAGCAACGCTTGCTCAACTGGACCAAGTCCAATAAACCATTCAACCATACGTTGTTAGTTACAATTATTATTCATGAGTTCAGAGAGAAATAAGAACTCTTTAGTAAGTGGAGCTGTTTAAAGCTACATTTGTAGTATACGGACAAGATCGATTTTCAGCAAGTAGGTTAGGAACAGGCGCGAAAAAGCCGGACCTCCGTCCGGCTTTTTCGCGCCCACTTCCACTACTTCTTGATCGCGCTCGCCACTGCTTTTACCAAGCCTGGCGTCATGACCGACGGAATAACATTGTCAGCCGTTGGTTTCTTGATGAGTGCTGCGATCTTCTTTGCAGCTGCGATCTTCATCTCGTCAGTGATCTCAGTCACACCGTGATCAAGCGCACCACGGAAAATTCCTGGAAATGCGAGTGAGTTATTTACCTGATTAGGAAAATCAGACCGGCCCGTAGCGATCACGATCGCTCCGGCACGCTTTGCATCCTCCGGCATGATCTCTGGAACCGGATTCGCGAGCGCAAACACGATCGGCGATTTTGACATCCGCTCGATATGAGCCTGTGCGATCGTACCCGGACCAGACACACCAATGATCACATCAACCCCATCAACCACCTGCATCACATCTCCTGAGAGATTATTTGGATTCGTCACCTTCGCCAAGTCCTTCTTGTATCCCTCAAGTCCCGGTCGGCCTTCATAGATCGCGCCCCGTGAATCTACCACCACAACATCTACAACCCCAGCTTTAACCAACATAAGCGCAGTCGCCCGGCCGGCCGCACCAGCCCCCACGATCACCACCCTGAGTTTCTTTAGCTGTTTTCCCACTACTTTCACTGCATTTAAAAGACCGGCCAACACTACCACTGCCGTACCGTGCTGATCATCATGCATCACCGGGATCGAAAGCTCAGCCTTGAGTCGTTCCTCAATTTCAAAACACTTTGGCGCAGCAATATCTTCGAGGTTAATACCACCAAACCCCGGAGCGATCAGTTTCACCGTACGAATGATCTCTTCTGGCTCATCGGTATCGAGCACGATCGGAACTGCATCCACATCAGCCATTTCTTTGAAGATCGCCGCTTTCCCTTCCATTACCGGCAGTGCCGGGATCGCACCCAAGTCGCCTAGACCAAGCACCGCCGAACCATCACTCACAACTGCAACCGTATTGCGCTTCATGGTGTAGTTACGAGCTTCCTGTGGCTTCTTGGCCAAAAACGAAGAAACCGCACCGACTCCTGGCGTATACATCGTACTCCAGTCATCTTTGGTCTTAAGCTTTCCTTTTGTGGCAATACTGATCTTGCCTTTGAGTTTCTTGTGTAAAGCTAGCGCGAGTTTGTTGTAGTCCTTTTTAGCAGCCATGTGATCGTGATGATTTTAAAAATAAGTGCGACAGAGTTTTAGTATACGCCATCAAAATCGGCGGGCAAATTTTCTCCGAAAATTTGCCCGCCCAACAAACAAAAAGCCCTTTCGGGCATAAATTTAGGCGGGAAGCTATCGCTTCCCGCCCCTCCTTGCGGACTATTGAGATAATCTCACCGCGTGCCGCGTTGTGTCAGATACCCGGCCCTTTGCCGGTTGTGATCGCTCCGCCACCCCCGCCGAAGCCAGGATTGGCTTTGTTGCGGCGACAGGCCGCACCGACGCACCGGTCGTCATACTGATCGAGCTCATGCCCGAAAGCGGTCTTCTTCATCGAGTTTCTCCTTGATGGAGGTTACTGTACCAGCCCGCCTCACATTGAGCGCTGGTAGTTTCTTTATAGCACTATAGCCATAAACCGCAAGTGTTACACTTGCACAAGTAAAAAACCGCCGTAGGCGGTTGTTGGGGCCATCCTTGGCCGTAGATATCATTCCGTTGACACGTGCCGGCGTTCAGACGCCGCTTATGGGCCTTGCGCGGGTGTGGACCGTATTGTTGATCCAGGTCGGATCGGCGATGCGTTCCGTGAAGTCGGGGGTGTCACGTTTCATACTGGATCTCCTTTGCTGGGAGGGTGGTGTGCACCAGCTGTCATCCTACTATGAGGAGCTGGTCTTTTCTTTATAGCATTACGGCACACAAAGTGCAAGCTGGTTGTACCTAACGCTGTATAGAAAAAAGGCGGGAGAGACTTGCTCACCGCCTTTTGAAATACCCGAAGGTAGATTGAAGATCAGGCCGCAGCCGAAGCGTTGCGATAGATTCGCGCCTCTGCCTCGGCTTCCGACAAAGTGAGCGGACCCGCCGCTACCATGGCGCCGAGACCGTCGTCCTGACACACTTCGTAGCGCATCGGATGAGTACCCTCGATGATACAGACACAGCGACCGTTCTCGTCGTTCTTTTCGACGATACGTCCAAACTGCTTCTGCTTCAGACGTGCCGCTTCCGCTGCAGCCAGGGCAGCAGCGACCCGCTTAGCCTCTTCGGCAGCAGCCTGCTTAGCTGCTTCCCGGGCACGAAGGACCGGCGACTCTTTGCCGCGGATCTTGTGGACGACCGAAACTTCGAGACCTTTCAGACCCATGACGGTCTCGACCTCGATATGCGGCATACCCTTCACGTCCTTGGCGGTGAAGCCGTATTCCTCGATGGTTCTGATGTGGAGAAAGGCATCACCGCTTTTGAGCGCGACGAAACCCCACCCCTTGTCGTCCTTGAAGAATTTGACCGAACCTTTTTTGATATTGCTCATCATGACCTCCCCGGCCAGTGATTAGATGGAACTAGCTACAAAACGCAGCTTGATACTTGATATTTTTATCATAAAAAATACTTTTTGTCAATGGTCTCGCAGCGCTAGGTAAATTGGTACAATACGGGACATGTTATTCACCGACCCACTCACGTCGCACGTTCGAGTTGATACTGCTCACCAAAAAGCTCTCAAACGACTTGGTATCGAAACCGTCGGCGACATTCTCTATCACCTCCCTGCTCGGTACGAAGACATTAGCGATGTACAGTCGGTTGGTGGCCTGGAGAAAGGCCAAGAAGCAGTCGTGTACGGCCAGCTTTCTGGCCTCAAGACCCGCAAAGCCTGGAAGAGTCGTAAGCCGATTGCTGAAGGCTACGTTGAAGATGGTTCGGCCAAGATGAAGATCATGTGGTTCAACCAGCCATACATCGCCAAGATGTATACCGATGGTATGTATGTGAAGTTGGCAGGCAAAGTGGCTGGAAGCGAAGACAAGCTGTATCTCAGCAATCCAGAAGTTGAGCCGCTCGATTCACTGCCAATCGATCGCCACGACAGCATCTTTGCTGGGACCGAAGGCGCCGACGATACGCTCTACCCCGTCTACCGCGAGACCAAGGGCATCACGAGCCGCTGGCTCTACCACACAGTCCTCAAGCTCTTTGAAAAAGGTGCACTCGATACCCTGAGCGACCCGATCCCGGAAGAGATCCTGAAGAAGTACAAACTTCCGATCCTTAAGACCGCGCTCGTGTGGGTGCACTCGCCCAAAAAAGCCGCCGATGCTGAAGCAGCGCGCAAGCGCTTTGCCTTTGAAGAGGTCTTCTATATACAAGTCCAGAAAGCACAGGAACGGGCGGCGGTGAGCGCCGCGCAAACCTACACGATCAAGACGAGCGACGAACACCTCGCGGCCTTTACCGAACGTTTCCCATTCTCGCTCACCGCCGCCCAAGACGACTCGATACAATCTATCCTCGCTGACTTCGCCGCCGGCACGCACGCTATGTCGCGCCTCCTTGAAGGAGATGTAGGAAGCGGCAAGACTGCCGTAGCGGCTACTACTGCGTATGCCGTCGCTACCTCTCGCCCACCAGAAGGCACGGATAAAAAGATTGAGTACGGGAACCTTCAAGTCGCATACATGGCACCAACTGAAATCCTCGCCAAGCAACACTTCGAATCGTTCATCGAGTATTTTCATCATCTCCCGATCTCGATCGGGCTCATTACCGGCTCCGGCTGTATGAAGTTCCCCTCGAAGACCGACCCGACGAAGCCAACCAAGATCAGCAAGGCGCAGCTCCTGAAGTGGGTCGCCAACGGCGAAGTCCCGATCCTCATCGGCACACATGCACTTATCTATAAGAGCGTGGAATTCAAACATCTCGCCTACGTGATCATCGACGAGCAGCACCGCTTCGGCACCAACCAGCGCAAGAAGCTCGCCAAGAAAGACGCGCGGCTTCCACACCTCCTCTCCATGACTGCCACCCCGATCCCGCGCACACTTGCGCTCACGATCTATGGTGACCTCGACATCACCTTACTTGATCAAATGCCGGCCGGCCGCAAACCAGTACAGACCACCGTCGTCGGCCCCGGCCAGAGCGCGGAGATGTACGACCACGTCCGCAGTGAGCTTGCGGCCGGCCGGCAAGCCTACGTCATCTGCCCGCGCATCGACGAACCAGACCCAACCAAAGAAAACGCGCTCAATATGAAGAGCGTCATCGCCGAAGCCAAGCGCCTGAAGAAAGACGTCTTCCAAGACTACGTCATCGAACCCCTCCACGGCAAAATGACACCAGCTGAAAAGGACGATGTCATGAAGCGCTTCGCCGAGCACAAGATCGACATTCTCTGCGCCACGAGTGTGGTGGAAGTGGGGGTCAATGTCCCGAATGCTACCAACATCATCATCGAAGGCGCGGAGCGCTTTGGCCTGGCGCAGCTCCATCAGCTCCGTGGGCGCGTCGTGCGCGGTACGCATCAGCCGTACTGTTTTGCGGTGACTGAGTCTAAGAGCGACAAAACCCGCGACCGCCTCAAGGCGCTCGCCACGGCCAAGAACGGCTTCGAGCTCGCCGAGCACGACTTACAGTTCCGTGGCTCCGGCGAGCTTTACGGCGGCAAGCAAAGCGGCCTCTCCGACCTCGGCATGGAGGCCATCCGCAACCTCAAGCTCGTCGAGGCCGCCCGCACCGAGGCCAAGCACCTGGTCGACCAACACTCCGACCTAGCCAAGTCTTTCCCGCTCATCGCGGAGAAGGTCACGCGGTTGGGTGAAGTGCTGCATATGGAGTAATGCTTACTCAATTACATCTTCAGTCGTAGTCCCTAATAACCTCAACTCTTTCGCAAGACGTCCATTTTCACTCATTAAGTAGGTATTCAATGTTTTGTTTTCAGCATACTCCATATATATCATTGAATTGAAGCGTAAGGAATCAATCACCATGGCAATAACCATCACCAACATTGTTATGACGGCTACCACCAACACAACTACGACCGCAACAATGACACGATGGAAGTCAGAGAATTTTTTATCCGTTTTATCCTCTAAGTCTTTCATTTGCTGACCGAGAGGATTGCGTGGTGCTCCTTTTGAAACCTGAAGATTGCTCATAGATTAGTCGATGTCTGGAAAGTTAGGGAAGAATTTTTTCAATGGAAAATGATAGATTTGCCCAGTATTGTTACCAACAAGCATAATGGACACGACGGTATTACCACCAAGCACAGTTTTGTTTGTCCATGTCTGTGTAAAGTTGTTGTAAAAAAAACCATCCACCAAACTTACAGGCTCATTAATGTTGGTATTCTGAATTTGACTGAGATGATCAATGATCTGATCTCTAACTTCGGAGAATTCAACTTTTACTTCTTTGCTATTCATAAATAAATTATACTCACACTTCTATGCTTCATCAAAAGACAAATCTCGTACGATGTGTCATGACACTTACTCAAAACATCGACGACTTCTTAGGATCATACAACTCCGGAAAAATCCTTATCCCCTTCGTGTCGCAGTGGTCACAATCATAATCCGACTTCTGGATGTTTTGTTGGCGGAGGCGGATCAGCTTGCCCTCGGCGTCGAAGCAGCGCGAACAAAACGGACCGTCTTCCTCAAGCCAGTATGACTTGTCGCGGTACTCAAGCTGATCCGCCGTGACTTTTGCTTTCTTGAGTTCGGTCACCTCATCTTCCAGCTGCCGAATCGTGCGCTGCATTTCCATCATCTTTTCTTGCGCTTCGAGGATCTCTTTGTATTCCTCGATCTTGTTCGCTTCCTTCAGCACCTTGGCCGCGTCTTTCATGCCATCGTAGATTCCCATATGTGTGCATTATACGCGCTCAGGTAGAAACGAAAAGACGGTGCGCGATCGCGCACCGTCCGTCTATTACTTGCCTAATGAGCACTGAACACCTCGAATCCTTTCCAAGCTGTGCGCATCATCACAAGCGCCATATCGTAGCCCCAGTCGATGAGACCGTACGGATCATCAGCTGGGCGCGCACCGTAATATGGCTCATACGGTTGGTGCATGAGATTCGGAATCTCTTCCACCTTAAGCTCGCGCACATAGGCTGCCGGCCGTTCAGACGTCGTATTAAAAAACATGACACCTCTCCCCATTGGTACAACTCAAACTTCGTTATAGCGCACCCACAAGACAACTTCAACTCAAGATGTGTCTAAGTGTAGTAGAAGCAAAAGGCGGCGCGAAGCGCCGCCGACGTACCTGCATCAGTGCAGATCATAGGTCACGTAATTATGCTCCTCAGCCAATCGCACCATTCGTTCGAAACTCGATTCGTTACCGAGCTGATTGCCATAAGCGTCAAAGAAGCCGTACGCGCCTGGCTTGTAGTGTCGACCTCCCTTGTCAGAAGGCTTGAACAATCGCACATACCCAGCTGAAGGTTCCATGTAGAGTGCAAAGATCTCGTCAACAAATTCTGGTGTTGCGTCAGGGTTTCCTACAGAATAGATGTCAGTCATGATTCTCACCCTCGTTGCTTTGGATCTATTTTTATGAAAACCTTTTTTGGAGAAAAATGCAACTGGAAGGTGCGTGGAAATTTGAAAGGCGGCGCGAAGCGCCGCCTTTACCAGTAGTTGCCTAGTGCAGAAAGTTCATCGTCAGCCACGTGCTTGGGTCTCGATTACGTTTCGCAATGTACTCACGCAGACCTTGCAAGGAATCGTCATAGTACAACATGAAACCATCAAGCGAAAACAATGCGTATATGATACACGCATCCTTAGGATCACAACTATCACTGCAATCAAACACCTGCACAACAAGGAACGACTGCGTTGGCATGAGGAGATCAAATACATGAACTACTGCATCAAAACTAAGCTCATCTCGGATTGACCACGTTTTCATTACTGCATACCCGCCTCATTACTTTCTGTCCCCAGTGAACCATGGAGTGAACTGACTGTACATGTAATGACTGTGCGCAAAAAAATGCTCGGACAATTTGTCCGAGCGTGAATGGGTTGAGGAGGTGATCTTTGCTCCCCAGGGGTGGAAAGACTCCTAGGTGGGGTGGATGAGACCCCGTTTAGACGCCGTTCATCGGTGCCACCGTAGCAGCTCCTTCACTTTTGTCCTTTGTAGATGGGGCCGAAGCCCGATCACCTCCTTTTATTGATAGACCGGAGAAAGATGGATGATGGTCTTCCCATCATGAGCCAACGGTTTCGCGTTTCTCACTGTCTTCTCCCTGAATAACTACGAGCGACATCGCTCAAATCTAGTATTACAAAAAACTGAAGGGTTTGTAAAGACGCACTACACAGATGACCATACACTAGCCCAACAATTGTTTCTGTCACGGCGGTACGGTATAGTGTGTTTCGTCGTGTAATTCATCTACTCTACCGACAACTCGGCCACGGCTCACATTTCACTGGCTTTGTAGTTCCACTATCACCCGACCCACTATCACCAGTACTGCTACTTCCAATATTTACAACACTGTCTACAACCGCCACATTACCTGCCGCATCATACGCAACTGCGGTAATGGTGTGTGTCCCTTGCGATTCCTTTCGAGCATTTACACTCGCAGAACAAGAACTACTATTAGTACAAGCAGCCCGCACAACCCCATCAAAGAGAATATCGAGTTCCGCTACACCCACATTATCACTGGCTGACACAGAAATGTTAAATGCTTTTTTAGTTGAAACACCAGCGCCATCTGCAGGTGAGACTACTCGTACCGTTGGCGCCTCAACATCAGGTACATTCAGTACTGTCACCGTTCGCGATACCGAACTAAGGTTACCACTCGCATCGTACGCAACAGCTTCAAGCGTGATCACACCATTCTCGTACTCATAGGTATCAATCGTGAATTGATACGGCGCATTCCTATCAGTACCAATTTCAGTCCCATTCACTCGCAAGACCACTCGATCAACACCGACATTATCAACCGCATCTACAGCCACTGACACAACTCCTGACACTTCAGCGTTCTCAAGCGGCTGTCCAAAAGTAACTGTTGGTGCGGTAGTATCAGGCGCAGGTCCTTCAATAGCTTTAGCCAGTGCCACCGCTGCACCAGCATTGACACGGCCCCAGCCGTAGTATTTATCCCAACCGCTAGCACCTAGATCTTTGGCAGTATCTTTTAGGATCTGTTCCACTGTATCTGGATCGAGTGATGGGTTTGTCATCCACACTAAAGCAGCAACAGCTGCTGTCACAGGTGACGAGAAGGAGGTACCGCTGACCGAAGCGGTACCACCACCCTTCGCGGTGGTTCGGATACCAGAACCTGGTGCAGAAATATCTACAAAGTTTCCATAACTTGAGAAACTCGCTTTAGAGTCAGCATTGGTCGTAGCAGCAACCACAATGATGTCTGCACTGTCAGCGTATCCATAGTCTGTATTGTCGTTACCCGCCGATACAAATGTGAGACCTCCTTTACTCTTCATGTATGCTCCAGCGTTCCAGATCGTCGCACTTCCAGCTGCACCACCATAACTAATGTTGACTATTTTAGCGCCATGATCAGCTGCATACGTGATCGCTTGCGCCATATCTGAGATATACGCATAACCATCAGCGCTATTTGAGATGCGGATCGGCAAGATCTTGGTACCGTACGCAACACCAGCCACTTGTGTTGCGTTGTTGCCGATCGCTGCGATCGTACCTGCCACCCATGTACCATGGTTGTGAGCATCATCACTATTGGTTGTGTTGTCTACTGTGTTGAACCCCGGGAGAACGATCCCGTTAAGATCTGGCTGAGTCGCCTTAACGCCCGTGTCTGCAACCGCTACTACAATTGGTGTATTTGATGCAATGTCCCATGCAAGCGGCGAACCGATCACACCATGATGCCACTGATTTGGATACTCAGGATCATTTGGAACAAAGTCTGGTTGCACTAATTCATTAACCTCAACAAATTCCACTCGTGGATTATGCGAGAGTGCTTCTCGTACTGATTCAAGTGCCTGCTCTGGTACACGAAGCACTTTGACATTTATCTGTCCGATCTCATCTACCATAGTGACTCCAGAATTCTTAAAGATATTCTGCATTGCGGTCTCTGAGATACCCGACTTAAAACGCAACAAGAGCGTGTTAGACATGTCACCTGAATCAACTGTCATTCGATCATTATTGGCATTCGCTCCATTTGCAGCGGCCAATTGATCCACTGCACTTATGACATCCGAAACTTGATCGGCCACCTGATCGATCCGTGCATTAAGCGCCCCCGCTTGCTGGTCAGGTATTGAGTCACGATCAAAATCGCCGACCACGGCTGCTGCAAGAATGAACAAGCCAACACCGAGTGTCACGATCGCACCAACGGACACACTTTTAAAGAAAGACATACACAATGTTTAAAATAATGATTAAATCGTAAGTAGTTTGATTGTATCAAGCACTACGACGTAAAACACAGTATCTGTACACAGAGCTTTTTCAGAATTGTTTCTGATACTGGTGTGCGGTATAGTGTGATGCGCCACCGCCTTTAGCTCAGGGTAAGTCGAGCGAGAGATGTGTGTCGTATCCGTCCTTAGCTCAGTTGGCTAGAGCGCAGAACTTACAAAATGAACTGAGTGGAGAAAGAGATTCTTCTCTTTCGAGTCACGAAGTGAAATTTTGTATCAATTAAATATTTTGTCCGTGCGTAGCTCAGTTGGTTAGAGCGCGGAGCTTATACCTCCGTGGTCCCAGGTTCGAATCCTGGCGCACGGACAAAATATTGAATTGATATACCTCTGTGGTCCCTGGTTCGAATCCAGGAGGACGGACCATAAAACAGCGGGCGGGCCCTTCGGGCCCGCCCGCTGTTTTACCACCCCCTGCAACACCGCCACTTCTCATAGTGGTATACTACCTACATATGCAAAAACTCCTCCACCACCGCTACACATATGTAGCAGCCGCTCTCCTAGCGATCATCGTCGTCATTACGATGGCACACGGCGCCAGCCAGCGAAACAAGCAAGAATTCATCACAACCTCAGTTGAGCGCGGTACCGTACAGCAACTAGTCTCTGTATCAGGCGTCGCAGAGGCTGAACAAACTGCTGAGCTCGCATTTCCAGTAGGAGGGATCGTCGAAGAAGTCCTGGTAGACACGGGGGATGTCGTTGAAAAAGGCGATATTATCGCCAAGATCGATGCGCGAACACTCTATGCTGACCGCCAAGATGCCGCAGCTGCAGTCGCTACAGCAGTTGCCAACCGCGATGAGCTTTTATCCGGCCTGACTGATTCCGCACGTGACCTCGTCGCAGAAAATCTCGCAACCGCAAAAGAGGCACTCAGCACCACCAAAGAGAATGAGGCTCAAAAGATCGCAAATGCATACCAAGCCCTGCTCTCTTCTGGTCTGACAGTCTACTCAAATGACGACACTGAAGACGCCACTCCACCAACCGTCAGCGGGACATACACTTGCAACCAAGAAGGCAGCTACACCCTCGAAGTATTTTTATCTAAGTCAGAATCAGGATACTCCTACCGACTATCAGGGATCGAGACTGGCACCTACGTGATCTCGACCGAGCAACCAGTACCCCTTGGCACCTGTGGCCTCCGGATCATCTTTGATGCTGACTCCATCTACAACCGATCCGTGTGGCACATTGATATCCCAAACACGAAATCAAGTAGCTACATCACAAACCGCAACGCCTATGCACTCGCACAAACCCAAGCGGAGAGCGCTATCCTGCTCGCTGAGCAAGCAGTCGCAGTCGCAGAAGCTGACGCTACTAATCAGAATGCCCCCGCACGAAGCGAAGCGATCACTCGTGCCAACGCTGCGGTCGCGCAGGCACAAGCCCGCCTAAATCGCATTGATGCGACCATCGCAGATCGCACTCTACGAGCACCGTTTTCTGGCACTATCACTAACATCGATATCCTTCCTGGCGAAACAGTTACCACTGCACCGATCGTAACACTGCTCGCCGACACTGCTTTTGAGGTAACTGCTCGCATCCCAGAGATCGATATCGGCAAGCTGCTCGTGGATCAGCGCGCAAGCATGGTCTTTGACGCTCGTTCAGAAGAAACGCTTGGCGGTACGATTTCTTTTATCTCTCCACAAGCAACCGAGATCGACGGTGTCGCATATTATGAAGCGATCATTCAATTCGACGAGGTTCCAGCTTGGATCCGTAGTGGACTGAATGCTGACATCGATATCATAATCACTGAGCGGACAGATACTCTTCGGGTGCCAAAACGCTTCGTTTCTCAAAGAGATGGGGTATACGAGGTGCTCCGATTACAAAACGACACCACCGCTTCAACTACCATTGAAGTACTACTTGAGGGGAACGACGGTTTTGTAGCAATTACTGGTCTTACTGAGGGCGACATCCTCCTCGCCCCATAACACGCGTATGCGCATCATCCGCATCGGACTTCTTCTTGGCTGGCGACAGATCCAGCGTGCAAGTAAGTGGACCACCCTCCTCATCATTTCAGTGATGATGCTTACCTTTTTAAACCTGATCGCGGTCTCTGGTGTCCTAGTTGGCCTCATCGAAGGAGCCGAGCGTGCTGTACGAGCTGAGTCTCTCGGGGATATCATATTGAGTGAGAAAAGTGGTGAAAATAATATTATCGAAACTGCCAGCGTGTTGCGGGAACTAGCTACCTATCCAGAGATTGAAGCTTATACTGCGCGCTACCAAGGCGCCGGGCAGCTTGAGGCAAACTACAAAGAACGACGCAGCTTGAGCGCTGAACGGGACACCGCAACTGTGAATGTGACCGGGATCGATCCGCTGCAAGAAGAAAAATTTTCATCCCTTAGCAAGAACATCACCCGCGGCGAATACCTCGATCCGTCGGAAGAGGGCTACATCCTCATTGGATACTACTACCTTGACGAATCCGCTGATAAATTCGGCGACTTATTTGATACGCTCGCCATCAAAGAGCCAGGCGAAACAGTCCGCTTAACAGTCGGAAATGTGTCGAAAGAGTTTATCGTCAAAGGTATCGTTGAATCTAAGGTGGATGATGTTTCGCTCAACACATACATTCCTGAACGCGAGTTCCGACGTCTCTTTGATCGCATTGATAATAATGCCGATCGTATTCTCATCCGAGTCGGTCAAACTGGATCAGAAGCCGACCTGAAGACACTACTGCTACAAAATGAGCTCGATAAATATGCCAAGATCCAAACCTTTGACGAAGGTAAGCCAAAATTCATCACTGACATCAAAAGCACAATGAACTTACTCGGAACCTTCATTGGCTCAATTGGCATCGTCGTAGCATCAATCACGATCTTCATCATCATCTTCATCAATGCTCTCTCCAGACGCCAGCAGATCGGTATTCTCAAGGGCATCGGTATCGATCGAAGTGCCATTGAAGTAGCGTATGTCTTCCAGGCAGCAGTGTATGCAATCGTCGGCTCTGGCTTAGGAGCACTTTTGACATACGGTTTCTTACTCGGATACTTTGAACGAAATCCGATCAAGTTCCCCTTTAGTGATGGGGTCTTGGTAGCGCCACCAGAAGAGACCTTCTTGCGTTTTATCGTTCTCTTCGTCGTAACTCTTGCAGCTGGTTTCTTGCCCGCCTGGATGATCGTGAAACAAAACACCCTTAACTCGATCTTAGGTCGTAAGTAGCATTTGTATATGAAACCTCTTATCACAGCCACAAATATCCATCGAAAATTCGGCGAAGGTGATCTGATCACCCACGTCCTTAAAGGTATCGATCTTACCGTCGCAGAGGGTGAATTCTTGGCTATCATGGGTAAATCTGGTGCTGGTAAATCAACGCTCATGTATCAACTCTCAGTACTCGACGAACCATCAGAGGGTGGTGTTGAAATAAATGATGTCTGCGTATCAGAACTGAACGAACGTGAACGAACTGCCTTTCGACTCAATACACTTGGCTACGTGTTTCAGAATTATGCCTTAGTGCCCGACCTGACGGCTGAGGAAAATGTGATGCTACCACTTCTGATGCGCGGGTACGATTGGGAAAAGGCTAAAGAACGATCACACCACTCGCTTGATAATGTGGGACTAGTCGGAAAATACGCCAGTCTTCCAAATGAACTTTCCGGTGGTGAGCAACAGCGCGTCGCGATCGCCCGCGCTCTCTCTGGCAAACCAAAGATCATCTTTGCCGATGAGCCAACCGCTAACCTCGACTCAGTCTCAGGTAAGCAAGTCATAGACCTACTCGTGCGGCTCCATCATGAGAATAATCAGACAATTGTTATGGTCACCCACGAACGTGAATACGCTATGGACTGTGACCGCATCATTCATATGGAAGATGGATTGGTCACGAACGAAGAAAGACTAACATAGCAATGATCCAGACAGTCGGCGCGCCGGCTTTTGCACTCCCCACCCTATTTCTGCTATAGTTAGTTTTTGGATGTACCCCACAACTACGGAGAACTGTCGTGCTTGCTATCGATCCAAATTTCTTAGAGTTTCTTGACCGGCTGCAGAGCGGAGACAAAATTGCCTGGCACTCTAGTCTGCGCTACCTGTACTGCTTTGATGCGTCGTTTGATGGCAATTGGAACAATGTATGTCATTCGCATTTCTACGGCATGTATGAACTACTTCGTCACACCTACGACGAGAAAGTACACATTCTTGGAATCTGCTTTCACGCGGCTGATGCGCAGCTGCAAAAACATCATCAGCTACTTACTGAGTTTGCAGAAACAGGACAGCTCCCGATCACTTCTCTCCTTGACGACGCTGTTGCCTTTCGGCAACAGTCGCAGGAGCTTTCTGTGGCTGAACAAACCAACTTAGTTTTGATGCGCGATCTGTGTGTGCAAAACGATCTATATCTAGACAGTGATCTGATATCACAAATGATTCCTACTGCACGTCTGCAGTAGAACAGCGGCGCGAGCTATCGCTCGCGCCGATTTTACATATCACAAAACCGCCAGGAGCGGTGCATGCCCTGGCGGTTTTGGCGCGAGAAATGTATGTCCCCGCTGCGTCACCCACTGTTAGTCAGAGTGGATGACGATACTTCCGTTACTGATCACAGTCGAAGGAGTAGCAGCTTCGCTCGCACCTAACTGGTTGTCGTACACAAGGCCACCAGTGGCGTCATCCCAGATCTTCATCCGGAACGTGTCGTCACTAGCTCCTTGCCCAAGCAAGTCACCATCGACAGCAGTAAGCATAAATCGATATCCAGCCTGTTTATCGATCTCGCCATACCCCTTGTACTGTGCTCGTGCACCAGCTACGACTAACCAGTCGTAGCTGGTGCTCTTGAATTTAAGATCGCCTGCGTTGAATCGGAATTGAGTGTTTCCGGTTGGAGTTTGCATACCAGCTTCGTACTCAGCAATAAAGCCAAAGTGTGCTTTACCGGTAAGTGTCGGATCTGCTACATACGCGCCAGCAGGAGACTCAAACTGTCCACCACCAGTCACATAGCCACCTGTAGGGTCGTAGACTGCAAGAATAGTACAGCCTGTTTCACTTACGTTACCGACGTTGTCGTGCCCCATGACACACACCTCATACACACCAGGAGCAGCAAAGGTCCCGAGGTCAACTTGTATGCTCTCAGTCTCTTCATCAAAGGCTCCGTCATCTGCTGCTGCGGATACATGTGCACCTGTATTTACCCAGTACTCAACACCTGTGATAGTTGAAACTTCATCAATCGGACTACTGACAGTTGCCAAGAGTGTTGTATTTGAACCAACCGGAATCGCTGCGGCAGTAAAGCCGAGCTCATCAACCGTAATTGGCATATCAGACGGCATTTCGTCAGTATTACCTGGAGCGAGGATCACTACTTCATTTCCTGCGGTGATCACTACATTGTCAGCATTGGTACTTGGCGCTTCAACTGACCCATCAACCGCATCAAAGGTAAGTTGATTACCTGTGCCGACAGTGGACTCAGCCACTCGCCCATCGTCTGCATAGAAGACGACACGCACTTCACCTCCTTCCACATCAAACGTCACACTACCACAGGTGATCGTCACCGAATCGCCAGCATCAAGATAGAAGGTGGAGATGCCACAGGCAAATACTTCTGCTTGAGTTGATCCACCACCAGCGGTTGCGGTTACAATAACACCTTCCCCGCTCACTAGTGAATCTTTGATCGACAGTGTCTGATCACCAACTGTGACAACTGACCCGTACGTAGTACCATCACTGAAGTCACTTGAGACAACAAGTGTCTGCGTATCTACTGAGTCGTAAATACCGTCTCCATCGAGGTCCTGCGAGAGACGAACCATGTATCCATCATCCTCTCCTCCGTTGGTATAGCCTGACCAACTACCGTCTACAGTCCCGGTTAGGTAGAGGTACCCACCATCCATTGTTAGACCATACAGATCTTCCCCACCCGTCGTACCAAATTGATTGGTCGACAAAATACTTCCATCAAAGTCATACTTCCGGACATACACATCGTAGCTACCGAGCGCTGTTTCGCCGGGAAGAGCTCCTTCCACGAAGCCGCCTACGTATACACCAGTTGCGTCAGACACAACCGCATACGCTTCATCTGTACCACTCGTACCATACTGATCGGTCCATACGAGTGATCCATTTGACGCATTGTACTTACGAATGAACGCGTCGTCAGACCCAACGTTTGTCTCACCTGAAAAGGCACCGCTTGTGTCACCCACAACATACACATACGAACCTTGCTCAGTCGCATCAAACAGAAGATCGTACCCAGCAGTACCAAACTGCTGGGTCCATAACGTATTTCCGTTCGTATCATACTTACGAATGAATACATCCGAACCACCCTGACTTGTGAAACCTGAGATTGCACCAAAGGTATTTCCAAGGACGTAGATAGATGAGTTTACATATGTAATACCCGTAGCCCACTCAGATTCACCCGTACCGATCTGACGTGTCCAGATCACAGCACCACCAGTGAGATGAATTTTCTGGATGTACGCATCGAACTGCCCACTCTGTAGATGCCCATCAAGTGAAGCCGGCGTGGCACCCACGACGTACATGTAGTACTCGTCTACAGCCACAGCCCGAGCAATGTCTGTCTCAGTTGTGCCCACCTGCTGATTCAGCACAAGCGTCCCATTGAGTTCGTAAGTGCGGATGAACACATCTTGTCCGCCGTGATTGGTCTTTCCTGGAAAAGTACCATTGGTCATTCCAACCACCACTACATAATTCTGATTAGCTGTCACCGACACTGCATAATCATCTTGCGCGGTACCAAACTGATCGGTCCACACAATATTTCCGGCACTGTCGTACTTTCGAATGTAGGCGTCTAATCCACCGCTGTATGATTCTCCTGGCAGCGCGCTACTGACCGCACCGACCACATACGTATATCCATCGACCGCAACAACATCATGACCGTCATCATGATTTGCGGCACCATACTGCTTGACCCAATCAACTTCTACCTCTGCATTCGCTGCGTGTACCAAACCAAAAAACAGCATGCCGATCAAGACCGACAGCTGTATAAGTTTTACCAGCGAGCTTTTTTGATATGAACTATCCATATTGCTTACTAACCCACTACTAATGTCGACAATATGGCAGAACTCCACTAAAATGAACGTAAACGGGAGATGAAAAAAATCTAAAATCTCTCAACCGTACCTCAAATGAATACTTATTGTATCTATGCGTATACTGATCGTTGAAGACGAAAAAAAGATCCGTGATTTCTTGAAACACAATCTTGAAGCAGCTTGTTATGCGGTTGACACCTGCGTCGATGGTGCAGAAGGACTGCGAACAGCAACATTGAATGAATACGACTTGATCATCCTCGATAACGTCATGCCAAACATGACCGGACTTGAGGTGTGTACTGAATTACGACGGAGTAATTTACGAACACCGATCCTTCTCCTCTCAGTTTTATCTGATACTGACATCAAGGTGCAAGCCCTCAATGCTGGGGCTGATGATTACCTCACCAAACCATTCTCACTGACTGAACTCCTTGCGCGCATTCGAGCTCTTTTGCGACGCCCGCCACAGATCGAGGCAGAGGTATTCTGTTACAAAGACCTGACTGTCGACACTCGAAAACACACCGTCACAAAAGACGGCGCTGAAGTTGCCCTGACCCGCAAAGAGTTCACTCTCCTCACCTATCTTATGCGCCATCAAGGTTCCGTCCTTTCACGAGGCATGATCATGGAACATGTCTGGGACATGAACGCCGACCCTTTTTCAAACACGATCGAAACACACATCGCAAGCCTGCGACGAAAGTTGTGTGATGCCGAAACGAATGAGTACATCATGACCATTTCAGGTTGCGGTTACAAATTTGGCGCCTTTGAGGGTTCGGCACAGTACTAATCAACGCTTATGTTCTGTTAAGAGAAACTTTATCTCTTACTCACCTTTTTGAAACCACTAAAAAGTAATACTAATTGCGGCACATTCCACTTGTTCTTTCACACAACAGGAGACCGCGATGAAGACAAACCTCGCATTTCAAGAAACTGACTGGAGTGTCTACGCTACCTGCTACGACACTCTGCAACAGCTTATCCCGTACCAAGCGTTACTGCGTCAGATCAACGACACTCTCACAACGAAGCCAGCCGCACACCTACTTGATGTAGGATGCGGAACCGGCAACCTGCTGCAATTGATCGCAACCGAACACCCCGAACTGGACCTCTCAGGTGTCGATTTTTCTCCCGCCATGTTGAAGCGAGCACAGAACAAAGTGCGCGCGTTACTTCGAGAACACGACGTGAACCAGGGACTTCCCTGGCCCGATGAGTCGTTTGAGATCGTCACAAGCATACACTCGCTGTATGCACTCAAAGACCCCGCTGCTACGCTGCGGGAGATCCACCGTGTACTGCGCAAAGATGGAGAACTGATCGTTGTTACCCCCAAACAAGGGTACGACAACGGACTTATCCTGAAGACTCATGCCGGTGATCATGGTCCAGAAGAAGCTTGGTTGCATGCACACCGTTCTCCGGAACGGGAAATGGAACTGCTGACACGCGCGATCGACGACGCTCAGGTGGTGGCACAAATGCGCTACGTAGCTGAGCACAATCGACTGATTGCAAGCACCCTGCAGTTCCACTTCTTTTCCACGGAACAATTGGAGCAGTTGCTCACCAGCGTCGGTTTCACGATCGTGAGTCGTTCACTGACCTACGCAGACCAAAGCCACTTCATCCATGCCAAGAAGGTGACCAAATGAAATCGCTTGAACTCATTACACCAGAGCATGCACAACATAAGCAGGTTGTGTCGTTTGTAAACTCGGTGTACGAACGAACCCTGCACGTCAGTGCACGCAACCCCCCGGAGACACTCCTGGCCGCGATCGAGGGCGAAAATGTCTTTGGCTGTATCGGTTTCAATCACAGTGTACAGTGGCACTTCTTCAAGGATGATCCTCGCTACCAGCGAGCTGTTTCGATGTTCCCTTCGGACACTCGGATCGGCGAGCAAAGCATGTTAGCGATCAGCGGTTTCCCGGCTGGCGTACCCCTGCTCTTTTCAGCATTGGCCGCGTACGCAGAACATGTTGGCATCCAAAAGATAGTATTTGCCGGCATCGGCGTTTCCTGCCGAACCGTCGAGCAACTCGGTTTTTCTGTCGACGTACTAGGCCCAACCGCTGAGGCGGTCACATCGCCTCAAGACCGCGCACACTACGCCTACTGGCTGGAGCAATTCCAGCCACAAACCTGCATCCTCGACACCACCCGAGCACAGGATGTCTACCACAATGTGGCCGGACGTTTTACTCGAAAAGCCCATCTGGCCCCGTCCTTACAAGCACAACTAGCCGCCTAAGGCAAAAACAGATACCCTACGTGTCGCAAGTGCGTTACACTAACACCGAGACAGCAATGTCGCGGTGTTTTCTTTAGCGACTAACCTATGGCATTTTTTATACAACTCATCCTTGCCACGACCATTATCTGCTCAACACTCTTGAGCATCTTTGTATACAACAGCACTAGACTCACCTACCTTCGTGTACTCCTAATAATCCACCTCTTTAGTATTGTGAGCTGGGCCATGGCAGCTTTGATCGCACTACGACAAGAAAGTTGGCTTGCCATTCAGATCGGCTATGCCAGCGCTGCCATCCTTATTACCACCAAGTACTATTTCATTATTTCGTTCCCTGAAGGAGAGACACCCAAAACACTCCGATCATTCATTCCCCTCTTTATCACCCTTTTGCTTGTTGGGTTTTCTTTCATGGATGGCGTGTTCGCCAGCGATCTGACTGTAGTAAGCCAAAGCTACATACTGATCTCTGACGGACCGTACGCTAGTCTGTACATGCTTTCCATATTCATCATATTGATCATTCCGATCATCAACCTCTATCGGAAACTCCATGATGAGCAATATCAAAACCATATTGCTGATCAGATCAGATTTCTCTTTCTCGGCGTAACATTTTTCTTTATCATTGGATTTGCAACCAACTCGATCCTGCCAGTGGTGTTTGATATCTACTACTTCAATGGCGTCGGTCCGTCTCTCGCACTCATTCTCGCCGGAATCATTTTCTACATCATCAACAAACACAACTTTCTTGGCCTCTCGATCATTGTCCAACGTGGCTTCATCTATTCGATACTCCTTGGAGGCATCACTGCAGTTTATCTAGCAATACTCTTTATTCTTGAAAGCTTCGTGCACCAGGCAATACTTGTGAACTCAGCTTTCAGTGGTCTTCTTACTTCAGTGATCGGTATCTTTTCTTTTTCACAGGTCGATACATTTCTGCGCCGTAAGACCGACCGATTCTTCTTCAAAGACCGATACGATCCCTCGCTGGTCTTGGACGAACTTAGTGAGGTTCTGAACCGGAGCATCGAGATCAGCCGCATCAAACTGCATGTAAGTAAGGTGCTCCAGCAAGCACTGAAGGCGAGCGCAGTACAACTCGAAGTACACACAGACGCACATGCCCACGGTCGCAAACACAGCAAAAAGGCGTACGTGGATGGAAACGGAGCACTCATCGCACCGCTTGTTAGCAATAAGCAACTAGTAGGCAGGTTATCTCTGCAACCAAAACGCTCAGGAGAACCGTACAGCACTGCTGACCAACAGTTCATCACAACACTTTCATATCAACTAGCACTCGCCTGCGAACGAGCATTGCTGCACCAACAGTTACAAGATTATTCCAAAGAACTCGAGTACAAAGTACAGCAACGTACCAACGAACTGCATACTGCACATCAAAACCAACAACACATGGTGTCACAGATCGCGCACGGACTACAAACCCCACTCACGATCATCACCAATGAATTAGACACACTAAAAACTGACCCGCGACTTAGCGACCAAGCCATACTTCTCGAACGCTCGCTTTCGTCACTCTCAATGTTCATCTACGATCTCCTTAAGCTATCGCAGCTCGAGACTTCGTCCAATCAAATGAAGCTAGAGGTGATTGATCTGAGTGACCTACTCAAAGACATGTCGTCTTTCATATCAGTACTTGCACAAGAACAACACATTTCTTTTACCTCAAATATAACAGCCGGGGTGATGATCAGAGCAGACACAAAAAGGATCGAGGAAATGCTTCACGTGATCATTGGCAATGCGATGAAATACTTAGCCCCAGATAGCCAGCGCAGTGTATACCTTGGCCTCACTACCACCGACACACACGCTACTATTACCGTGACTGACAGTGGTATTGGTATCCCTGACATAGAATTATCACGCATATTCGACCGTTTCTATCGAGCACACAATGCTCGTTCCCAAGACATCCCAGGCTCAGGACTCGGTCTTTCGATCGCCAAAACGATCGTCACTAAACACGGCGGCGAGATCGCTGCGTACAGTACCGTCGGGGTCGGCACCACCTTTTCAATAACACTACCACGGCACACCGGTGAGAGTTAGACGTAAAAGCGGCGCGAGCTTCGCTCGCGCCGCTTTTACATTCACCTACCCTCGCAACTCCTCTGGACCAAGTTCGAGACTCCGACTCGGATCACCGATCTTTTCTTCGTCTTTATACATTTCCTTGTACGCATCCTTGATCTCTACACCATATTGCTTGAGGAGTGTCTCGTACTCATCGCGCTCAAGCGTTTCGACTTCAGCCAGTTTCTTTGAGATCGCGTCAAGTGCATCACGATGCTTAGTCAAAACCTCACGAGCCTTGTCTTTTCCTTCTTCAATGATACGCGTGACTTCTTCATCGATCAGCTTGGCGGTCGCTGCACCATAGCCACGGTCTTCTGAGATACCGCCGCCAATGAGACGACCACCAGTTCCCTCAAGTGCAACCGGGCCGAGCTTCTCGCTCATACCATACTTAGTCACCATGTCACGAGCGAGATTCGCGACCACCTGAAGATCATTTGATGGACCAGTTGAGAGGTCCTTGAAGATCATTTCCTCAGTCACGTACCCACCAAGTGTCATTGCGATATCATCCATGAATTCCTTACGCGTCTGCATGCGACGATCCTTATCAGGTAGCTTAAGAGTGTAGCCAGCAGCTCGACCTCGTGAGATGATCGAGATCTTCTGTACTGGATCTGCGTATGGCAAGACTGACGCGACAAGCGCATGACCAGTCTCGTGGTACGCAGTCACGAGCTTCTCGTACTTGGTAAGCACATGACTCTTACGCTCTGGACCAAGCATCACCTTTTCGATCGAACGAATGAGATCGAACTGCCCTACCTTCTTGCGGTTTTCACGCGCAGCCAAGATCGCTGCTTCGTTCATAAGTGAGTACAAGTCTGCTCCTGAGAAGCCCGGGGTTCGTTGTGAGATAATGTCGAGATTCACATCTTCTTGGAGCGGCTTCTTGCGTGCATGCACCTCAAGGATCGCTTTACGATCATCGCGATCTGGCAAGTCGATCGTTACCCGACGATCAAATCGTCCTGGACGAAGGAGCGCTGGATCGAGCACATCTGGACGGTTGGTAGCTGCCATGACGATCACCTTGGCGTTTGGTTCAAAGCCGTCCATCTCCACCAAGATCTGGTTGAGGGTTTGTTCGCGCTCGTCATTTCCACCTCCAACACCAGTACCACGGATGCGACCTACGGCATCGATCTCATCGACGAAGATGATCGCTGGAGCGGCCTTCTTTGCCATCTGGAAGAGATCGCGCACTCGTGACGCACCTACACCGACAAACATCTCAACAAACTCAGAACCGGAGATCGAGAAGAATGGTACCCCAGCCTCACCGGCTACCGCACGGGCTAACAGTGTCTTACCCGTACCTGGTGAACCCATCATCATCACACCCTTTGGAATCTCTGCGCCAATATCGAGGAATTTCTTTGGGTTCTTGAGGAAGTCTACGATCTCTTCGAGCTCTTGCTTGGCCTCCTTAGCACCAGCTACGTCTTTGAAAGTCACCTTTTGATTGGTGTCATTTGGATCGATCATGCGTGCCTTGCTTGAGCCAAAGCTCATTGCCTGCATTCCTGCTCCCTTTACCGAACGAGTAAAAAACCAAATGATGATCCCGAGGAAGAGAAGTGGAAACAAGAATGGTGCAAACTGACCAAACCAGTACATAAAGCCAGTCTCACGCTGTACGTCGATCGTTATGCTCGCCAATTCTTCAGTAGTAACACCGAGGTTAGTGAGAGATTCAGTGATCGACGCATCTACCTCACGCTTTGCCTCCGCTGGTGTACGAGTATCATCTTTGTAGTCGATCTCTAGTGTCGCCCCCCGGACGATGATCGTATCAACCTCTCCTGCCTTTACCTGTTCAACCACATCCGTGATGGTCAACTCTTCAGGTTGTACTTTATTTTCTGTGAGATATGAGAAAAGCGCAGTCACGAAGATCAGTAACAACAGCGTTGAGAGCATGTTGTTCCAAAAATTTCCTGGCCCGGGGCCTACCGGTAGCTTTTTGCCGCCTCGGCGAAGACCTCCAGGACTTGCCTTGTCGCCAGATGCTTTTGGCATCGGCTTCGGTTCAGCTTGGCCAGACTGAGCCTGATCATTCATTTGCTCCTTATTTTCCAACGTCTCATCAGTTGGTTTATCTGATTTTTCGGGGGTATTCATGAGGGTTATTATACAGAAAACAGCCCAAATGGCTATGTTTTTCAATTTTCGTCCGCAGACAAAAAACCGTGCCACCACACGCGTGATGCCTCAACAGTAGCGGCAATCTTGGCAGGATTCTTTTCCATACCACTGATGGATCCGTCACCCCACACTACCGCAGTCGGAATACCTCCCTCAATCGCATCCGCGATCGCTGTATCACGCGCTTCGCGCCGAGAATTGATCGCTTGAGCTAGTACTCCGTTGAGTCGCAGCCGAAAGATCGTACGATTGAGTAATCGTTCTTTGCGGGAGATCGGTGTGAAATCACGATCATTATTAGTGACCACAAGTACGTGGGTTGGTTTGACCTCTTCGATCGCCTTTCCGATCACGTGCGGACTCGAAAAACCTCCATCAGCATACTGCACCCCATCGATGATCACTTTGTACGAAGACACATTCTGCATGTTGATCGATGCGTGCATACTCTTAAAGAAATGCTCCTCATTATGCGGCTTGATCAACTTCGGTAAAGCAGTCTTGTATTCCGCCACGCCAAAAAACACCTCAGCTGGATTAGCGAAGACTTTTGCAACATCGATCTTTTTTCTTGGATCATTGCGCACAACGTCCATAAAATGATTGGTGTCGACCTGATTCCAAAACCGCCACGGATTCACAAACTTTGGATCAGTACAATCCTCAAGGAGTATTTGCACGCCTTCCTTGGCAGTACCGGCGGCAAAATGTGCGACGATCGGTGCGCCTGATGAGATACCGACCATCGTCGAGAATGCGTTTGTAAAGCCCCGTTCTTCTAGCGCCAGTACCGCACCTACACCATAGACACCACGCATCAGCCCACCACCTTGAATCAAGAGCGGTCTAATATGTTCGTGTGGTTGGCTCGTTTCGCGTAAACGTTTCTTTTCACGCAGCGCAGCGATAACTGAATGGTCTCCATCAAAAATCATGCTTGTCTCACTATAGTATCATTGATAGAGTACAGTACTCCAATATGAGCACGTATATCCAAAACCGCAAAGCTCGCTTTGATTTTGAGATCCTTGAAACACTCGAGGCTGGTTTGGTGTTGCATGGGTTTGAAGTGAAGGCTATTCGAGCTGGGAAGGGCCGGCTGGAAGGGGCGTATGTGATCATTCGCGGTGGTGAGGCATTCCTCGTCGGTGCTACCATCACCCCCTTCCAGCCAGCCAACACCCCAAAAAGCTACGATCCCGAACGTGCCCGCAAGCTGCTTCTGTCTAAGAAAGAACTCACACACCTCGAGCAACAGACCGAAACTGATCGGTTGACAGCTGTGCCACTTAAGTTGTATAATTCTGGCCGGAATATCAAGCTTGAAATTGCGATCGCACGTGGTAAAAAGAAGTTTGATAAACGCGAAAGCATCAAAGCTCGCGACACCAAGCGAGACATTGATCGTACTTTGAAAAGTCAGTATTAAATTAACTGTAAAACGGTGGGTATGAAGCCCCACCATTGTAAAACTGTTCCTGGGGAGGAAAAATGGCTTTTTCAGCTCATGAAGACTTACTGGCAATTGCTGCTCTGACCGGAGCGGACACAACACCATACGGTGGAAACACTGCACTACAGATGACAGATCGTCAGCTGTGTCGTGCGGGTATCTGTATCCAATCCGAACGACAGATGCGCCAGGCGGAACAAAAAGTCAAACAGAGAGAGAAACCAACTCGGTAACCCCGATCGTCGGACGGTACACACACCGTCCGACCTACCGTTTTGCAGTTAATGATGTACACCGTTCCCGCAGTGCGTACGGGCGGGAAATTCCTCACGGAATTTCCCGCCCGCCCCTACCGCGGGGATGCCAGGCATCGACGGTTAGTCGTGTCGGATGTGTGCGTGTCGAAATTGGTAATCAATTCGTTAAAAGGTTCCACTCTGTACGTGCAAACAAAGCAGTACCAAGTCCTTACGCTCGCGCGTTTGGATTCGCACCCGCTGTAGCGTAACTTAACGCTCGCCGATGCGATGCTCAGTCGATAAACGTCTCATACGTCGACTTGGGTAGAATAGCCACGAGACTCGGTGCGACCACGCCGTTCACGTAGTCCACTTAAATGTATGAACTCGAGATCGTAGTGTTTGGCTAGTCTTCTAGCTACGATCTTCAAACCAAAAGGCTAGCTACACACTGTAGACTCACCTTCGCACCCTGATTCGGACGGGAGTTCAATTCTCCCCATCTCCACATACTTTTAAAAAACAAAACCACTCAATTCTATTGAGTGGTTTTATTTTGCTATACTCAAAATCATGGAAACCCACAAAGACCGTGCCGTACATCACTTCAAGACCGAGGCTGCTTTTTTGAAATGGATCAAAGCCCATCACGAGCAGCCGGAAGGTATTTGGCTCATGTTTGCCAAGAAAGGCACCGGCGCCACTTCCCTCACCTACGAAGAAGCGCGCGAGGTCGCGATCCGGTACGGCTGGATCGACGGGCTTTTGAGTAAGCTCGACGACGAGTACTTCATGCGGCTGTTCTCGAAGCGTCGCCCCCGCAGCGTGTGGTCGAAGATCAATCGCGGTATCGCACAAACGCTCATCAAGGAAAAGCGCATGGAAGCGCCCGGCCTCGCCGAGGTAGCACGCGCCAAGAAAGACGGTCGGTGGGATAGCGCCTACGACTCACCCATGGACATGCGGGTTCCCACCTGGTTTATCATTAAGCTGAAGCGCGACAAGCAAGCGTACGAGTTTTTCAAAACGCTCAACAAAACCCAACACTACGCCGTTGCCTTCCGCCTCCACAACGCCAAGAAAGAAGAGACCAAGCAAAACCGCGCGGAGAGGTTCATCGAGATGTTTTCAAAGGGAGAGAAGATTGTTTGATTTGGTTTGTATTATTTAAACCAGACAAATCCTGAAACTATCACTCTCCTTAATCACTCTTAGCGCATCGCGTGTACTCAAAACTTCAAACTTTGCAATGTTTGAATCCGTGTCAATTAGCACATCTCTACTATTCACTCCACCTACAGCAAGTAAGTATATTCGTTCTCTGTTGAGAAATAGATTTACAAAACTTGTCTGAGAAATCCCATGAAGTCGATCGGGGCACGTAGCTGTTGTGCGGCTTGCCAACTTTTCGTAAAGTTCTACGAGTTTTCTATGTCCATCTGCAACAGCTGAACTTTCTATCATTTTTGCAGAATTTCTAATTTGAGAACACGACTCTCTTGTCTTACCTCCAAATCCCTTCTTAACTTGAATTATATAAACCTTATCTGGATCACCAATGTAGAGTAGGTCAAAATACTCAATTCCGTCCAGAATAACTCTATCGCCAACAATAAAATTATTATTAGGACAGTAACTGTCATTGTAAGCACCTTCTCGACCTGTGGCCCAAGCTGATAAACCAACGTCTGCCATTCCTAAAATTCGGCTATTGCTTACATACTGATCAAAATCTCTTTGCAAGACTTCAATAAAGCTATCTTTTACTAAATACCACTGCTTATCAACTAAGAAGAATGTTTTGTTGTTTAATTGAACCTCACCATGTAAGTGCGCATATATTTTCCCTGCCGTTCCAAAAAACGGCTCGTCGTGAGTGGTTTCAATAAAAGTTTGCTCAATATTTTCTATAAAAATATCAATATCTGCCAAGGCTTCTGGTTTTTCTTGTTGAAAATACTCAAGTGTGTAATCAATCACGTCTTCGGTTGTGGGCAAGGTATCAAGCTCCTGAAATGTAATGTTTTTATATCGAAGCTGATATGTGTTTGCGCTAAAAAAATCATCATAATTGACGTGGCAAAGGTCAAAATCTAATTCCGCATCAGGATTAGCTACACGCGCGTAGATTGATTCATACACTTTTTGCTTTAGCTGCATTTCAATGACTCGCCCCTTAACCAGCATCACTGAATCTAAAAAAGCAAAAGACGTTTCAGTCTCATCATCAACTGGATTTGCCAAATAGTGTTGTATTCTCTCTATCAGCTTCAGTACGTTACCAAAACTGATGCTTTTTTTAATCTTAAAGAAACCTTTAACTTCAACACCAACTCGCTTTTTAGTTCCAAGCATTGAAGCCATATCGGGATCGTCCCAGACATCCTCTCTGATTGAAGCTAATAAATCTTTCCACACTTGCCCAAACGATTCTGTTGCACTTACAGCTGAGTAACCTCGGTAATAGTGGTCACGGGCATATAATTCTCCTGTGACACTTCGACTTTTGGCTTGCTTAATCTTTTCAGGGTCAGTAATTCGTTTCATCAACTCAATTGGAAAAGTTACATCAATATATTCAGAAATAGCATGATTTGCTGACCCTCCAGTAAAACAGAACAATTCGCTCGAGGTATCGTGAACAAATACTAGAAAATCATGATTTTTATTTAGCAATGAGGGCACTTCATTAAATGCACTTTCAAGGAACCTCTGCCATGCGTTGGGATTTGTCCTCTCATGTCTAAAGGCAGTCACAACAAATCCTTCAGGCAACTCAACATTCTCTGAAAGTTCCATAGGAATCAACCTATACCCCTCGACTTGTTTGCGTTTTTTCTCCGAGTAAAGCTCTACAATGCGTCTGATGGAGTCAGCAGCAGATTCGTTAGCGTCTTCAAAATCCTCATGGTCTGTGCTCAGCTTATAGAGTCCAATAGTGTTCTTTTCTGCCATATAAAATGACTATACCCTAATTCCTAAACCCGGCAAGAATTTGACATCTCCCACCATTCCTATATCATTCAACTATATGGTTGAACAAAGTATTAGTGGCCATAATTTAGACAACATCTTCAAGGCACTGGCGGATGAGACCAGGCGGGATATTTTGCGGCGGGTGGCTGCCGCTTCCCTCTCGATCTCAGACCTCGCGGAGTCATACAAGATGTCGTTTGCGGCGATCGCCAAGCACGTGGGAGTGCTCGAGCGAGCGCAGCTGATTATCAAAAAACGTAGCGGCAAGCAGCAGATCATCACCGCCGCACCAAAGACGATCGAGATCGCCGCCGAACACCTCGCCCGCTACGAACAGCTGTGGGATGCACGCTTTAGTGCGCTTGAGGACTTAGTAACCAAGTAATTTTGCAAGTATTTATGAAAACAACCTTCACTATTGGAGAAGACAAAAAGACTCTCGTGGCCACGCGCACCTTCGCAGCACCAAAGCTGAAGCTCTGGGAGGCGTACACTACCGCCGAGCTAGTCGCCAAGTGGTGGGGCCCGTACGGATGGGAGACTGAGGTACCAAAACTCGACTTCACCGTGGGGGGAGAGTGGCAGTACATCATGCGCTGCGTCGACCCAGAGCAGACCGAGTGGTACGGCAAAGCCAGCGCTGGCAAGGGCGTATACAAAGAGATCGATCCGCACGATTCTTTCTCATACACTGACTACTTCACCGATGAGTCGTTTACCATCAATGAAAACATGCCGAGCTCACACTCAAAGATCGAGTTTGTCGAAAATGCCGACGGCACCACCACCTTCACCGCCACCACGACCTACAACACCGAAGCCGACCTCAAGACCGTCATCGAGATGGGTATGGAGCAAGGTTACGACATGACACTTGATAGACTAGAAGAAATGGTAACCACCGCAGAATAGAGGCTCTAATAAACCCTACTTCTCAAGCATCTTCCGCAGCTCATCTATAACTGCCTTTTCCCAGAACTTCATCGAATACCACTTGATCAATGGTGTCGCCACGATCCGAAGCCAACGCTTATGAATGGTGACCTGATACGTGTAGTCGATCAGTGTCCCCTCTCCGTGCTCGCTGAGTAGCAACTCCTCATGCCCAGAAGTGCCAAACTGATAGCTGTCGTTGTCTGAAATAAATCCCTTCCCCGGAAGGATCTGTGTCTTCATCTTTACCTTAAAACTCCTGCCGAACGATTTTACCGTTGCTTCCATCTCTAAATTGTTTCCGTCGCGCAAAGTGACCAGCACTGATTCGGCAACCTTTGGAAAATACTCAGGCAGTCTTTCAAAGTCGGTCATGATGTTCGCAACTTCCGCTACCGAAGCCTTAATGACCCACTGATCGTGAAGGGTTATCTCTTTCATATATCAAAATTATAGCAGGACACACCACCATTCATGACACGACTTGAAGTACTAATTCATATAATCAAGTCTAGGTCGGTGGTAGCAAACTCTGTTTTCACTCTAGATCAAATGTGTAGTACCCGTTCTCACTCTGATACACCTGCCACGGAGCAGCCCACGTATCGCGATACTTTTTGTATAACGTGGGCTCTAAAACTGCCGGACTCAAATAACTTTGCACTGGGACCAGAAAGACTGATAGCTCACCACTCTTTACTGCCCCACCCACAACCGCACCGACTTTTGTTTCATCGCTAAAGCCCTGATCGAAGATGAAGTTTCCGAGTGAGTAGACAATAGGCCGACCAGCGTACACTTCCACCTCTTGCACTACGTGGGGATGAATACCCACCACCAAGTCAGCGCCCCGATCGATCCAGTCGTGTGCCATTTGCTGCTGTATCTCATTGCTCTTAGCGGCGTATTCCTCCCCCCAGTGCGCATACACAAAGACATGATACCCAGCCCTCGAGTATTGTTCGATCGTCTCTCGCAATCCGGTAAATCCCTGATGTGTGTACACCCCAATGATCGCGAGCTTCACACCGTTGATCTCCTTTGTATATACAGAAGCTTTTGTGCTGTCTGTATCGTCTCCAATGTATGAAATACCTGCTCCAGCGACAGTCCTCAGACTGTCACCAAATGCTGACGCTCCTCCATCACCAGCATGGTTGTTAGCGACATTGACCACATTCACTCGCAGGTACCGCAACACATCTACGTACGCGGTGTGGAAGCCAAACTGTGGTGGGTCGGCTTGCCATAGTTCTTTATCAACGGTATCTGTGAAATATCCCTCAAGATTTACCAACGCCACATCAGCACCCCAGAAGAATCGCTGTCCGAGAGATTCGAACACTGTCGCATCTCGCTGGAATCGTTCGTGCACTCCGCGCGCAAACATTGCGTCTCCCGCCATCATGAATGTGATAGATCCAGCTTGCGGGGCTGCACTACCAATATGATAGCCACCGATGATATGTGTGGTCATCTCTCCACTGACCGTGCCAGAGAGAAAGCCTGAATTGGTGTGTGAGAAAAGATCAAACTGTTCAGCACCATGGAGCGCCGACCAAGTCACCAACGCCACGAGCGACTCAGGTGAATCAACCTCCGCTTCACGGTACAGCTGCGGCGCATCAGCAGCAAAAAGACCACGTAGTGCCGCAACATCATGCAGGTCGGCCACCATCACATCGATCGTGTGCGAGAAATCAACCGAGGCAATGAGTAGACATTCAGGACAGGTAACATACAGCTGCTTGGTCAGCGCAGTCACTTCTTCATACGTCGCCGCGCGATTGATCAGTATCGGTACGATCTTGCTGCTCGGGAAGCTCTGCTTGATATCTTTAAGGAGCGAAGTGATGGCGTGCTCCGAGGTAAATGAGTCAGCTTGGACGGTAATGTTGAGCGACTCGATGAGCGCCCGATCAGCCGGGACAGTACCTATGACCGTTTCCCAGTCTTGCTGCGAAGTGACGATCGGAGCAACTGCTTGGTCGAAGTGATCGGGCGCGACAATAACGATCGTTTCTGGTTGCACTTGTGCGGCAACCTCATCAAAGTATGCTCGACGTGCTGCAGCTACCATGTCGTGATGCGGTACGACGATACCGACCGGCGCCTGCTTCGCAGGCGCCGGTTTAGAAACAACAGACAAACCACCCAGACAGAGCAGCCCTATGATTCCCAAAGTAACAGCCGCGCGCTTCATACCGCCTACTCACGCAAGAGTCCACCCCACTCGGTCACCACATACCCACGGCGCTCGCGGTGTGGAATTGTCTGTGGTGAAATTGATTCGTATTCTGACAGACCTTTAAAATCAATGAATGCGCGGATCATCGTGTCTGGTACTGGCTCAATAGAAAGCTTAGCTAGCCGCTCCATTCCAAGTGTCCCGATCCAAGAAAATCGTGTGTATGGTTCTTCTGGCAAATGTGGAGTCCAAAATTCTGCAAAGTCACTGATCTCTTTTTCATTGAAACCCATTGTAGCCAGATGCTCGCGCATGAGACTCATTGCTTCACTGGTCGGGACCACGAATCCTGAATCGAAGACCGGATACTCACCATTACCGTACCCATCCCAGAAAAGGTATTCGTACACTTCACCATCGGAGTGTAGTTCTCCAGAAGGATACGCTAATACCGTCCAACCATCTTCATAGAGCGGATCAGACTTAGTCACCAACGCATCAAGCGATACCGAGATAGTGGTAGGAGTCTCAGGATACAAGTACACCACCGGCTTAGCACACTCAGCTTGTGGACCATACTTGGTGTTGGTAAGAGTATGCTGGATACCAAACGAATCTTCAAAGATCAGCACTCCGTGCGCAGCTATGAATTGTTCCTTAGTGAGATCAAACGCCTCTGTCCGACCAGTCACTTCGTTGTATTCGTAGTAACTACGAACATCACCATCAGTGAACAATCGGGTGATCAGTATATTCCCGGGATCGATTACCGAATACACTGGTATCTCATTGTACGTATGACCAACCAACTCCAGACTACTTTCAGAGATTGGTTGTAGCATCACTTCCGAGCCAAAACCGCCACAACTACCAACACCATCAGTCCGATACGCTTCAGTATTACTCGTTCCATCAAGCCACTGTATGAGCGGCACTCGATCGTCTCCGATGAAACCATCCTCCTGGGACAGTGTTGCCTCTAGGCCTCCCGGCAAACGAATTGCATAGTCAACGTCAGCGGTTTCTCCATTACCAAGATCACGATATAGACGGAATAGTGGCCCATACTCTGTGTCAGCAACGAATTCACGCAGGTACCGATTCTCACTTTCGTCAGTAGTGTTAAAACTGGAGTTCGCAAAGAAATCTCTACCACTACTAAAGAATTCACCATCAGTAACCACAAGTGTCTCACTACCCACCATGAGTGTCTTAGGTAGATCAAACGCTAGGATAGTAGTTGTATCGTTGAGTTGTACGGTAGATGTGGCAAAAACTGCACCATAGAAATCATTGGTCAAGTCTTCGTAGTCAGAGTATTTGAGCAACAACTCATACTGTCCCTCCGGCGTACCTAGGAAGTACAAAGACTTATTTACACAACCCATCTCGCACCACGGCACGATCGTGACGTATAGCGGCGTACCGTTGATCGTACCTAGTTGCCAATACTGAAAATGGTTCAGGTTTCCGTATGAATACTGCACTGCTTCACCAGTCATTTTAAATAGCTGTAGATCACCAACCTCAACCGGACCAGTGAACCATTCCACTCCAGGCTGGTCGACTAGATTTTGATAGTACTGACTATAGTCGGTATTGTCATTTCTGAGACTGTGTGCAAATTCACTCTCTTTGCTCACTTCTACATCTAAAACCTTACTGAACGCTTCAGCGATCAGCTCATCAGTATCTTTCGGCAACTCAGATTCGTGCTCATACTGCTCAACAACTGGGACCGGAATGATTGGCGCTTCGACTTTATGCAGAGACACAAAGACATAGGCTCCAGCTAAAACAAGGGCTGCAAAAACAATCCCGACAGCAATGATAATCGATTGCGTATGATCTTTTGCGATCGGCTCAACCGGCGGCAGAGGCACAGGGGACTCTCCATTGTTTGGTGGCAGCGGTGTTTGATTCTCCATACGTTACAAGGTGCGTTACTACAAAAATAATTTCAATGTATCCAGTATAGCACCGAGACCACCACAACAGACAGATTCATCTACTGAATGCTGTATAAAAAAACTGCATAGATAGTATTTTTAAGATGTTTACATAAATGTAAAATTACCTTTTATAATTTTTTGATACATTTTTTACAGAAAAGACAGCAATCATTCCCTTTTACGACTATGCTATGTACGGTCATTCATGTTCATTGAAAGGAGGCTGTCATGGCAACGATCAAACCACTTCGTCCAAAAGATGTTGTACATGCTCGCAAAGAATCGATCCCGAACGAGATGATCGAAGCATTCAACGAACTGATCGTAGAAAAGTTCAACGGCAACAGCGCAACGATCAAACTGAAGGAGGCAGCCGACCGAGTCGTCAGCAAAGGCATCGACCGCCATGAGGCGTTTAATCGTGGTTGGTTCGATGTCGAGGACATCTTTCGTCAACAGGGCTGGCATGTCGAGTTCGACAAGCCGGGCTACAACGAGTCCTACGACGCCTACTACGAATTCCGGGCCAAGTAAGATCTCGCTCTTCCCCCGGCCGCGCAAGCAAAGCTTGCGCGGCTTTTTGTTTAGTGGTATTACTGCGGTGTCCAATAATAACCAGAAGAAAGGAGGTACCAATGGACATACCAGAAGCACTTGGAGTAGATGTCGGCGGCGTTATTATCGATAAGGTAAATGACAACACTGACACGTCGTTCTTTTCAGAAAATTTTCTCAACACCTCAGCCTCGCCTGAGGTGTTCCGAGTTCTCACTCGACTCGTCCGTGAACGTTTTGGAGACCGAGTCTTCATCGTTTCAAAGTGTGGCAAGAGAGTCGAGGAGAAAACCCTCGCCTGGTTTGCACACCACCAGTTTTTTGAACTAACCGGCATCAAGCCCGAACATGTACGATTCTGTCGTACGCGCGACGGCAAGGCGCCGATCTGCGCAGAACTCGGCATTACGCATTTCATCGATGACCGTCTGGAGGTACTCAGCTATCTCACGACAGTACCGCACCAATTCCTGTTCCGAGGAAGCGTGCGTGAAATTCGAGGTTTTGAGAAGCACTTAGCATACACCACACAAGTATCGAACTGGCGACAGATCGAGACCTTGCTCCTCTAGCACCCCGTAGGCCTTCGCGTTTGCGGGGTTTTTGATTCTGTATTTACTACTCAGCGGCTGGCTCATCTACTGCTGCAGGTTCTGGCGCCGGTTGCTCAGGTTCACTCTCTTCCTCCGGTTCTTCTTCTGCTTCCGGTTCAGGAAGTTCCTCAGGCTCTTCTGTCTGTTCACCCTCTTCTGTCACCTCCTCACTCTCTTCCTCGGCTGGAGATTCTGCTTGTTCATCCTGATCGTTACCCTCTTCGACTTCCTCTTCAGAATTCTGATCTTCCGATTCTCCTCCTTCGGTTGAGCCAGTTTCTTCACCTGATCCTTCAGCCTTCTCGTCTTCCGGTACGTCTTCCTCTACTGGCGTCTCAGGCTCAGACTTTTGATCACTCTCCTCCTCAGACTCGCCAGTGTCATCAGCTGATGCAGGAGTTTCTTCTTCAGGCGGCACTGTATCACCACCATCTCCTGATTCCGCGCTAAAGGCAGCAAAGCTCTGGAGTGCCGGTGAAACCAATTGCAGTGCCACTGTTGGGAGATAATTGAAATGCAGCGGAATGACTTCTTCGTCGTAGTATCCCTGATCTTCTATCTCATCAAAATACCAAGCGGTGAAGATAAGGTCGATATCGCACTCTTCACCACCCACCAAGCCCGTCTCGTCTGGAATTAAAAGTGTCACTGTCCATGGCTCCGCGAAGGAAATATCGTGCGCAGAAAGAAGGGTTAGCAGGTTATTGTATGCAAACGGCGTGATCGATTCAGCCACCAACGCATCACACAGCGGTGACGAGGAACCTACCACCTGAGCTTCGATACCATATCGCATATCGACACTCCCTGCTTCTGGTGCGATAGTCAGGATCATGGAGCCATCATCACCAACAATCCCTCCCTCGGCAAAATTGTACGTCTGTCCGTCAGCAGCCGCCGAAAAATCAAGCGCGATAGCTCGTAGCTCATTGTGCTGACTGGTTTCGAGATCATTGAAATAGGACATAGTCGAACCAAGCAGTCCAACACTAGCGTAGACCGAGACGAAGACAATGACTAACCCAAGCGCTTTAAAGAATAGTTCCCACGAAGAATGCTTATGGATCGCAGCCGACCGCAAGTCGAGTGTTGGCACCAGCGGAAAATGTACCGGCATGCTGATATCCATCATGCGGGTATGACGTGCCACCTTTACCGACACCACATCGTCGGGCATGGTCCCACCATCAGTTCGATCATCAAGATCGTCGACTTCTTTCCCCTTTCGCTTCTTGCGTAGTTCACGCCAGATCTTTTCGAGCTCACTCAGAATAATGAGTGCTGCTGGTAACACGATCAAAAACATGAACCCGATCGGCTGCCGCGTAAAATCAAGCACAAAGCCAAGCCGTGGCACATCAGCTTTCACCACCCCTTTCACTTCTGAAAGCGACACAGCCTCTGCATCTGCTTCTTCATTGGCATCACCCTTGGTGATGAACCAGGTCTGTCCGCGATCTTCATAGGTGTCGACGATCCGGTGTGTGGTTGGCACTTTGGCATAACGACTGCCAAACATGATCACATCTCCGACAGAGTATTCATCTTGCGGCTGTACTACGATCAGTGATCCGGTCATGATCGTTGGCTCCATCGATCCAGACTGCACAATACGGAGTTCGATATTGTGCTCGATCGGCAACATTGGTACCAAGAATAACCCGGCCACTCCGAGCATGAGGAGAACGAAGAATCCTTGGATGATGTTGCTGATAATTTTCATACGTTAATTGAACTTCTTGAAGAATGACCAACCAGCCAACCAGCTCTGTTTTTTCTCCTCTTTGGTTGGTTTGTGCCACTCCATCGTGTAGTCGTCGTTGTGATGATTGTCATCCTTTACAAAACCAGGTGGTAGACCATCGTCGTCAGTGTCGTCGTCTTCATCGTTGCTGTGACCTGGATTGCTGTCGTCGTTGTGATCGTCGTCGTTGCCATGGCCGTTGTTGCCACGGCCTGGGCCGCCAAGAGGACCACCAGGTTCCGTACAACTGTACCCAGGAAAGAGTCCAGCCGGGACTGCACGGAGTGAAATATCGAGCGACATTGAGTCAGTTTGTGCTTCGTTACCCATCGCGAGTGGATCACACGTGATCTCTGCCGTATCAAGATCGACACTAAGATCACCAGCACACCACGCAATACCAACATACTTGGTCTGATTTGGACGCTGTGCCGGACCGTTGTTTCGATCGGTGATCGCATAGGTCTGTCCGCCAAGAACTACAGCTGCCGCTTGCGAGCTCGTACCAAAGAGCGGCTCCTCGCCAACCTCAAAGGTATTGTCGCCATCATCAAGCCACGCGAAGAATTCGAGTTCACTCGATAAATCTCCACCCTCAGTCGAATCGACCAACGCCTCTGGCTCACTCGTACCATTCTCTTCATCAACAAGATTTAGAAAATCGAGACACACCCAGGCTGGATTTTTGCGCAAGTGTACGCTGATAGTCGAGATGCCTGTATCGCCCGGTTTCACGTCGGTGAAATAGAAGAAGTGGTCGACTCCGGGGACGAGGTCTTTGAGGTCCCAGGACAGGGCGGGCTGGAGCGCGCCATTGTAGTAGGTGGTGCTGTCGATCAGGAGCTCCAGCCCGCCTTGTCCCTGTCCCGTCGCAAAGGTAGTCCCCACTGGCCGAACGCCAAGCGCGAGCACACCCACAAACAGCACCAAAACCACTATCGAAGTGAGTTTAATGATGCTGTAGCGGGAGAGCTCCATACGCGATTATTGCTGTTGAATTAGGTAGGTTCGGTCAGCACAGGTAAGCGCACTAAAGGCATCGAGATCATACCCGTCGGCAGTCGTTTCAAACTGTGTTCGATCTGACACATCAGTCAAGCGCACGTAGCGTGCCCAGGCGAGACCAGAACTTGCCAGGTCAGCTTCAGCATCGCGGTCGAGACTCGACGCCACCTCGGCCCAGGTACCACCATCCTGACTGACCTCGATCTTGAGTTTCTCTACCGGGTAACTCGTACCACCAGTGATCTCCCACATCCGGAGGTCATTCCCAGGACCATCGATCAAGAAGTTGTTCACGAACTCGATCGTGATCTTTCCACCATCAAAGTTCACGCTAGTATCTGGATTGAATCCGAGACTGAAGAATTCTCCGGTCGGCACTGGATTATCATACGGTGCGCCGCTACTTTGTGGTGCACCAAGCACATCGTTTGGATCGGTACGATCAAGGTTAATATCTGTACCATTCTTTCGCTTGCCTTGCGCTACCGAGACGACATTGTCGGCGTACTGGAGAAGTGGGTCTGTACAACTGATGTAGTTAATGATCGTACAGGTGACGTTCTCACCCTCTGCGATCGTGATCGTGTCGTCATCGTCCTGCGTACCACCAACACAGTTCCAGACTGATGCGTTGTAGGTGTCTGGACCAGTCTCAGAGAGATCGTAGCTACCTGGATCGATCACGACATTTGTCACATCAGCACTACCAGTGACACCACTGACTGCTGTTGGACCATCAGCCACCAACGTCCAGTCAGTTGCAGCGTCTTCAGGACTGAAGAGTACCTTCACCAATGTAAGTGTGGTGCGAGGACGTGGTGGTACACACTGGAAGTCTTCGTTGTTGCGAGCCTGCACTGCCTCAAACGTGATATCGGCCGTGAGTGAGTCAGTCTGGCTAATGTTGTCTAGGAGAGAACCATCACAGGTGATACCACCATCTTCTGGCTCACCAGCAGTGCCGTTACCATCGGTGTCGCCAGCTGGTGAACGTCCTTGATCACCACCATCTTGGGTAAGCGGATCGGTCCCGATCGAACCAAAGCACCACGCCTTTCCAAGATACAATGTCTCATTTCCAGGCACCGGACCACCAGTACCAGTCCACACGTTTTCGTCTGAGTCTGCCAGTGCGACAATGTTCGAAAGGTCATCGACAGTCGACTCAAAGAACACTGAATCCAGCTCATCATCTTCAAGCACATTATCACCATCATCTGCCCACCAGATGAACTCTACGAGCCCCGGCAGTTCACCTTCGTCCGCACCCGGATCACCACACGTGCCATCGACTTCCCCTTCTGGTTCGGTACAGCCATTTTCGTTGTTGCTGGTGATGGTCATGTTGGCACACAGATATGCGTCGTTGGTTGCAACATGAAGCGAGATCGTATCCTCACCATAGTCGTTTGGTTTCAGATCCAAGAAATCGAAGAAGCGTTCTACGGTCAGATCGGTCGCTTCCCAACTTGTGTCTTTGTTAAATAGACCGTTGTAGTAGCTTTCGTTATCGACCGTGAGATCGATCGCACCAGCGGTAAATACGTTGGCAGTGGAACGTTCGGTGTCATTGAAGAAAGCATTGGTGCCGCCGAAGGTGACCGCGCCTGCCAGTACTGCAATGACTGCCAGACTGAGAATAATACGTTGCATAAAAATGATGGTTACTCGTTGATGGTAATGTGCTGTTTCCCGCAGCCCCTTGGCGGCAATTTGCGAAGCAAATTGCCGCCAATCCGGCTAGTGAAAACTAGTTGATCGGACAACTTGCCAATCCAGCAAGGATAGCTTCAAGATTGTCGAACTCTGCTGCAGTAAAGTAATGGTTAGCTGAAGTCGCAATACCCTCAAGGAAGGTGTCATCGACTCCATCACCAATACCCACCACGTACACGGTGATACCCGCAGCCTTGGCAGCATCCGCTGCTGTCTCGGCTGCTCCCACACTATCAGGCACACCATCAGTCATGATGAGCATGAAGTCAGGCACCGTTGCGTCGTTACGGTCACGCGTACTCGCAAGTTCTGCCACCGCTTCATCGATACCAGCTGCCAGGTTGGTTGAGCCACCTGAGATCATAGCGTCGATCGCATTGTCGATGTCAGCATTCACGTCAGTCAGCTGCGAACGAAGAGTTGCAGTGTTGTCGAAGTCGACCACACCGATATGATTACCTGGTGTATCTGGCATGAGAGCCGCAGCAAATGTCTTAGCTGCAGTTGCCATAGTCGACAACTCACCTGAGTCGATGCTGCCTGAAGAATCAAGTACGAACATCACGTCGTTCTCCTCGTTACAAGCAAGTCCGCCGCCCTCAGGACGACATACGAAATCATCATTATTTCGAGACTGCTCTACTCGGAAGGTAATGTCGGCGATCACCTCATCAGTCTGAGCCGCATTGTCCATAAGTGAACCATCACAATCGAGGTCTCCTGGACCAACAATAGTGAATGCTCCAGCACACCACGCGAGGCCAATGTACTGGGTTGCACCAGCTGGAATAGGACCAAGACCAGTACCAGAATCAGCCAACGCGTAGGTTACACCGCCGATCGTGTCGCTGATCGGACCGATGTCGTTAGAGAACAACGCAGCCTCCCCTGCCTGCCAGATATTGTCTCCTTCTTCTGGATCAGTCTCCTGGCCCTGGAAGCCATCGATCGAACCATCGTCAAGCCACGCGAAGAAGTTGAGTTCTTGCGCGAGGTCACCGTCGAATGCGTCTGCATCAGGATCGAGTGATGGGTCACAGTCTGCATCGTCACCAGTCTCTGGTTCGGTACAGTCCATATCATCGTTTGCGACAGTCTCGATATCAACACACATCCACGCTGGGTTGGTGTCGAGATGGATTGAGATTGTGTTCTCTCCTTCATCTCCTGGCTTGATGTCAGCAAAGTTGAAGAACTTGTGCACACCAGGCACCAAGTCGGTTAGTTCCCAAGATCCATCACACGCGGTGCCAGGTACCGGGTAGGCCGCATTACCGCTCCACTGATAATCATCGATCTCTGGGTCATCATTAACATCGATACAGACGTTGCCGTTGTAATGCTGTTCACTATCGATACGGAGATCGATTGCACCAGCCGTAAATACGTTTCCGGTCGAGGTCTCAGTGTCATTGAAGAATGCGCCAGTGCCGCCTACGACGACCGCTGCCACAAAGACAACCAGACCAAGACTCATGATAATTCTGCTCATAAGTTCTTAAGCTTAAGTGATTAAATGGTTTACAAATTTACAATGCTGTTTCCCGCAGCCCGCAGAGCCCGAACGTGTCGGACTCTGTACGGCTAAGGAAAATTGGTTATTACGAGAACCAATTTCGAGTCTTAGATAGTACCTACTGAGAGTGAAACGTTGTCGAAGAGGTATCCACCACCAAGTGTTGTAGGAACGGCTGTTCCACGAACCGGGATGATGAGTGAATCAACTGGGAATAGTACGTTGCCGTTACCAGTCTGCTCACCGTCAAAGCGGTAGTAATCCTCCCAAGTAGTACCGGTGTGTACCAGGACATTGTCGATGTAGATCTGTACAATGTCGTTACCAGGACCGTCTACAAATTCAATCGCAAACTTGATCGTGTGAGCTGTACTGCGATCAAGGAGACCGAGGTCAGTCGGATTGAATGACGACACTGTAGGAAGTGGGCCGGCGTTGGTAACATCGTAGAAGGTTACGCGAATACCACCAGCTTCATCAGCGAAACTGAGGTAGCTCATGCGTGAACCAGCTCCATCGTCAGGTGAAACTGAGAGAACTAGACCTGGCTGTTCATTAAGGTCAGTTGAAGAGATCTGGAACTCAGCTTCGTAGTAATTGTTGGTCGCAACACCTGTCTCACCAGCAGACTCTGCTAGTTCAGGCGCAATAGTCTGATCACCAAATGAACCACTCGTGACTGCATTAGAGATACGGAGTGACTGTAGGTCTGAGATAACTGGATTGTCAACTACCGCTGCATCATACCCACCAGTCTTACTCCATCCGTCCTGACCATTGATGTCTCCAACTGCATAGGCAAGTGGCTCAAAGCCGATTCCATAGGTGTCGACAATAACTGGACCAGCAACTGGTGGGGTCTCCAACACTGGACACTGGAAGTTCTCATTGTTTCGAGCCTGCTCAACATAGAAGGTGAAGCTTGCTGAGAGACTGTCGGTCTGAGTGATATTTGTCACTTCTGACCCATCACAAGAAAGCACACCGTCCACCGTTGAGATCGCACCGTAACACCAGTAGAGACCGATGTACTGTGTGGTGGTTGCCTTAAGCACCTCTGTCTGTGGAGTAAAGAGTGGATACACTACACCATCGATCACGTCACTCGCAGGACCTTCAATGTTTGAGAAGAGTGGTCGCTCATTAGAACCTGGCTCATATACATTGTCTCCATCATCAGCCCACGCGAAGAAGCGTAGTTCCTGTGAGAGTTCTCCAAGCTCTGGGGTAACATCTCCATCTTCTGCTTCTGGTTCGGTGAGACCGTTATCGGCATCAACCATGTCGTCGATGATCGCACACGCGTATGCATCATTGTCATACACATGGAGTGAGATCGTGTTCTCTCCGTTGTCTCCTGGCTTCAAGTCAGCGAAGCTGAAGAAAGTCTCTACACCAAGGTCGGTCTCAGCCCAGGTGCTTGCACAATCATCACCTGCCTGCGGCACATTTGATGGAAAGGCCTGGTTGTATGCATCATTCTCAGCCACCAGATCACCGACCACCTCGAGCACTTCATCTGTTTCATTCCACTGCACTGCAACTTCAGACGCCCACTTTCCTTCATAACAGACAAGACCATTTACGTGGCCAACACTATCAACCTTGAGATCGATCGCACCGGCAGTGAAGACGTTGCCGGTTGAGGTCTCAGTGTCATTGAAGAATGCACCGGTGCCCCCTACTACTAATGCGGCTACGAAGGCGATCATTCCAACACTCATGATCAGCTTCATATAGCTAATTGAACTAGACATATAAATTTTATTTACTACGTGTAAGTACTAATAGACTTCCCATCACAGACGCAAAAAGAACCCAAACAGGTCTCAAACAACCGATTGAGTGGTGCTCAATTTCCCCAAATTGTATGTACCACTTCCCATCAGTTGTGGTCTGTTGTGTATCAAAGGTATCGCCTAGTAGTGCGGTCGTCAAAAAAGGTCAGTGTGCGTCAAGCACTTTAAAAATAAGCTTATTTATTGGCCTCTTCAGGCCATCAAATGTGTAACTGTGTATAAAAACCTGGATAAACCTCTGGATAACCTGCATAAACCTGTTGATAACTATGTTCTTATCTGTGAATAGACGCACTGCAGCTAAACACGATACAAGATCGCTGGTGAGTCAATGGAATACAGCTTCTTCCCTTCCAATTCCCTCTCAGATATGTATGATGTACAACATATTTATTGTTAAGTAGTTAGTATGCAAACCACTACCAACACCAGAGTTATTACCTTTATCTTTGCGGCACTGCTCAGCGCGCTGTGCGCCACTACCGCCCTGGCAGCAGAACCATACGAAAAAGAAGCGACTGACCGTATCAATGCTGTCGAGAAACAACTCTCAGAGATCCGCAGCTTGATCAATCAGGCACAGGAAAAAGATATCTTCACTTCATACGCCGAAGACTCGCTCGACGATGCGGTGGACCTATACGACGACGCGATGAAGCAAAAGCTCGATGAGGACTGGGACGACGCGCTCGCATTTGCCGATGAAGCGTACGATATTCTCGATGATGCGATCGATGATCTTGACCAGGAACTCTCAGCGGAATCAAAAGAAAAGATCATTCTTGCGAGACAGTGGGTCAGACTCGCAGATGATATCCTCGACGATACTGACAAAGACGATCTTGACTACGAAGACGCTATGTTGATCTTCATCGAAGCGGAGCGAACCCTCGAGGACGCTGAAGAAGCCTTTGATGACCAGCACTACGATGACGCAGAGGAGTTGGCTGAAGATGCTGCCGACTTTGCCGATGACGTCTTTAATGAGCTTGACCTACGAATTGAAGACTATCTTACTGATGATGAGGAGGAGGAAGATTCAAGTGAGGACGAAGAGGATGCTGACGACGACCAGGGCTGCAATCACTGTAGCGATGACGACATCGATGACGAGAAAGAAGCAAGCAACACTGCATATAACAGCACTGAGGCAGCGCTCCACGCACAGATTGCACAACTACTCCAGGTGATTACCTTACTTAAGCAGATCATTGCCCTCCAGCAGTCACAAATAGACCTATTCCGATAGGACCAAACAAAAGGGCCGCGGCTTCGCCGCGGCCCTTTTGTGTCCTACCCTCGCATCAACGGATGCATTGGTACGTATTTCTTAGGATTATCCAAGTAACGATTGAAGATATCGGGAATACGCTTAATGTCATGCCCTTGCAAGCTAATAAAATCAACCGCACCTAGTTCTTTGGCCCGAGTTACCTTACGCTCTTCAAAGAAGGTCGTCAGGATCATGATCGGAATGTCCTTGGTGCGCTCGTCTGACTTAAGGAGTTCGACCGCTTCGAATCCATCACGCAACGCGTCGTTATTTTCTCGTGCGATCATGAGATCCATCGAGATGATATCTGGCGTCGCACTGAGCACCTCTCCAATAAAATCTGTACTGTCAGCATCTGGGAAAATAACCACCTCAAAGCCCGCCGCAGAAAAGGCCTCTGCAAATAATGGGTGATTGTTCGGATCATCCTCAACCAAAATTATCTTTCGATCTTTATGACCTTTCATACTCTATCCATCATACTCCTTTTACAACACGGCTCAAGCTAGTACACAGACAGACTGTCGATAGACTGATTGACAGTCTGTACTGAACTGACTATAACAGTACCGGACTGCCACACGGCGGATACGTACCTTTCCCAGATCAGACGATCAGTCATTCTGACCACCAACACAGCGAGGAACAACATGCATAGAAGCAGCACCAATAGGTTGATGCGCCCTGACGTGATGCAAGACAGGCTGCGAAAGTATCACAACCTCTCAAGACAAGGAATATCGCTCCTCAATGAAGCTGAAGAAACGGTACCTAAAGGCACCAGAGAGCGACTGTTGCAAACACTGGAAGCGATCAATACCAGCGCTAACGCACACAGCCAAACCTCTCGACAAGGACTGCAAGATCGTGTGAACGCGGTATCTCGACACCTTCTAAAACTGAACAGGTTGAAGGAGGGACTCATCCAAGTTCCTCGATTGCGCGATATCATCACCGATCTCCAACGAGTTGAAAAATAATAATATCACCTGGAGTACAGCTTCTTGAATAATCCTGAACCCGAGTTCCCTGCGCCGGAATTCCATGCGCAAACTGGCGGAACCTGGAAGATCTATGCGATCAAACTTCCTGCACACACAAAGCTCCGCCCCTATGACGTGATCGCACGTCGCGGGGGCGGCTGGATGTTCTTTAAAGAAAAACAACGCCTCGGCACCACCACAATACGAGTGCCTGAGGACGAACACTGGTATCGAATGGTCTGATACTCATTGAAATGCGCGGCTTGAAACCGCGCATTTTTCATAGAAATAAATGTTGACAAATGTCAATATTTATGCTAACTTTCCCTCAGCTGTATTTTTTGTTTACTTTGACGTTAATATCCATGGAGCTAGCCTCCCGCACTCTGTTATGATAACGGGAGGTAAAGCTCCCCCAGTTCAACAGAAAGAAAGGAGGTTTCCAATGGAAACGCTCACAACCATTCCAGGGACCGACATTCGAGTCGTTTCCCTTTCGCCACTCCTCGCTCAGGAAGCAGGTAACGTTGACGAAGTAAGGCTTATCAGCCTCTTCCATGACATCCATCACACGGGTGTCTTGGGCTTTGTCCCGATGCGACAAGGTGGTCTCTTCGACCGCACTGGTGATCCGTACGTCGACGACATGTTCGATGGCAATCACCAGTCAGAGTACGTCCTCACCATTACCGGACCGGACCACGACCCGACGATCCTGCTGGGTTGTCGTATCGTGTACGATCTGCTTGGACTTCCATCTGAGTGGAAGGAACTCGTGACACACGAGTTGCCTGATGACAGTCTTGAGATCGACCGCGTCTATGTGTCGCCGAATTGTTGTCAGGGCCACGCTGATGCCGTCTGCGTACGAGCGTTCGCACGAGGCGTGCAAAAGCATGTGTTACATCGCCAAAAGTGGGACACCAGCAACAAAGTGCGGAGAAAGGCTCTGCATTATGGTGCCAGCTTGATCAACAGCCTGCTACACCTTGTCATTTCCGGACTAAGCGCATTCGCCGCCGGAGAACGAGTGATCTCTGGTTCAGTGATCTGCTACGAGCTGACTCAGACCAAGGTCGGTCTTTTCGCCCGGTTTATCGAAGCTTGCAGAGCATTCGCTCCGTACATCATCGATATGGAACAGGTCAACAGCGCCACCAGGCGACGATATGCGTGAGCACTACAGTAAAAGTGCGGGTCCCCAGAGGGGACCCGCACAACCAACCCAAACCGCCACAGGCGGTTTTCGTATTTTTATACTTACTCAAATGTCACTGAGTTCACCAGATGCAGATACATGTCACGAATACCATCAGCATCATCGTTGTACTGCCCCACGAAGACATATGCATTCCCTCGATACGAAGCCAAATATACCTGCTGGCGATAGAGACCGTCAGTGCTATACCGGATCGCATCCACACCATCAAGATCATAGTGTTCCGTATCATCATTCTTCACTGCGTATGAAGAAAATTGCGGATACTGCTCTGCCCACGCAATGAGGCGCGTCTCACGATCACCCTCAACTTCCACGTCTGGCATCTTCACTACAAACACACTGACCGTTGGCGGCGTCTCTGCAGATTCACTCTGCTGGAATGCAATGTACTCTTGCGTATCCATGAGCAAATACACTTTTTGTAGACCGCTGGCAGTGGTGGTCGGTACCGGAGGTTCGATCAATGTATACCCCGCTTCCCCGCTTGGGTAGGTGAAGGCAAATGCGAGATCCTCATTCTGGATCGTCATCGGCACCACCGCACTGACCATCCGGTCATCGAGTGTTGGCTTAATAAGCTGCGTGTATAGCGCATATCCGACAATGCCAACGATGATAATGACAGCAACAACGTATTTCTTATTCATAGTATTTGTTGACGTATGGTCTCATAGTTTCTTACCTGCTGGCAAGGGGCGGTACGACTATACACCACAGAACCACAGCTAAGGGGTACAGATATGCCTAAAATGCGATACACTAGTTCATATGTCACAGAAGACCGTACTCGTAATCGAAGACTCACCGTACTTGGCTGAGTCTCTTGAAGATATGCTCGCGATCAAGGGCCATAAAGCACTGATCGCACCAAATGGACGCGAAGGAGCCATGATGGCCATCGAGCACCAACCAGACCTGATCCTCCTCGATATCAGACTTCCCGATATCGACGGGTACGAAGTCTATCGTCGTATACGTGAAAACGACTGGGGAAAGGACTCCAACATTATGGTTCTTACTGCTTCAGAGTCTACTGAAAATATCTCAAAGAATATTGACCTGCCAACTGACCTTATTTTATTCAAACCTGAATGGAGCGTTCCCGACTTACTAGAGCGAATTGAAGAACAGCTAAAAGCGTAGCGAGTCTACGCTTTTTTCTTGCCTTTTGGTAGTTCAAGTGGCAACACCACCTCAAATGTAGTACCGATGTTTTCGGTAGTTGTGAACGACACCTGACCCTTGAGTACCGCCACTGCTTCACGCACGATGTACAGCCCAAGACCGGTTCCATCTGGCACATTACGCACCGCATTTGAAGCTCTGAAAAGCTTCGTGAAGATACCATCTTGATCTTCCGCCGGAATACCCATACCATTGTCTGCCACCGTGATCACAAAACTCTCTCCTTTGCGCCCAAAGCCTATGTGGACTGTGCCGCTATCGCGCGTGTATTTCACCGCATTCGAGTAGAGGTTGGTTACGATCATACGGATAAGATTAGGGTCAGTTATCACCTTTGGAATCGATTCATCAAAGAACTGTTTTACAGTGAGTTTCTTCTGCTTTACTCGAGACTCTTGTTCGCTCATAACATCCTCAAAGATCTCTGCCAGATCGACTGTCGAGAATTCTGGCTGGAAAGTACCAAGCTCGAATCGCGATACGCGCAAGAAGTCATCTACCAAGAGCGCCATACGGTGCACACTCACCAACAAACGATTGATGTACTTGTGTTGCCGCTCACTAAGAGAATCTGGATTGTCCATCTGGAGCAACTCAGCGCTCCATTTCATCCCCGCGATCGGGGTACGAAGCTGGTGAGAGGCAAGCGATACGAATTCTGACTTAGCGTCTTCAGCCTTCTTTTGCTTCGTGATATCAACAAGCGTCATGAGACCAAGCCCCTTTCCAACTCCTTCACTACAGGTAAAAAGTGACAGAAGCGCCCAGGCTTCTCGCTTGTCTGGCCGCTTTACTCGCACCATTTCATCACTGACCGAGACGCCATTGTGAAACTTCTCTACCAGCAGATCCAAGTGTTCAAGCTCGTCGCACTGCAGTCGATTGAATACATTGATCCCACGGACTTTCTCCTGACTCGCTCCTAGTAATCGCACCGCAGCGATGTTGGCTGACTTTACATGACCCTCATCATCAATGATCAGATACGGCACTGGGCTGTTCTTGTAGAGTTGCAAGTAAAGTTCCTCTGAAGAAATGAGCAAGTCTGAAGTGAGATTCTTCTTAAGCTCTTCGGTATGAACGGTCGACTTTGCAATATCGAAGGTGTTCTTGGCTGCAAATACACAGCACAAGAACGACACCATGAACAACAGACCAGCCAAGTCGACGCGAGAAAAATCGTAGTACACCGTCAGCAAGACCACAATACCAAATAAAACAACGAATACTGCCATCGCCTGGAAAAAAGGTTTTTTATTTGCATCAAACCACGATTGCTCCATATAGAATATTCTCTACTATAGTATCATTCGGTTACCTCAAAAATAGCTGGCTACTAACTAAACTGTGCAGCCACCTGCGCCATCTCGCCCATTTCATCAGTACGCATTACGACGACCTTTACCGCACTATTACGAACACTAACAACACCATCCTTCCCTACCAGTAGATCATTGCGGTCCTTGCTCACATGCACTCCAAGATGAGTCAAACCTGAGAGAATGATGCTTCGTAGCTCAGAACTTCGCACTGACGCAGTGGCAGTGAGGACCAATACATCTAGACCACCAAGAGCCACTGTCTGCGCTGCTATCGCCTTTTGAAGATGGTACGCAAAGGTATTGAGCGTATGCGTTGCTGTTGCGTCATTTTGCGAGCGCAGATCGAGCAGACGACGGATGTCTGACTCACCAGACAAACCTGCTAACCCTCCACTATTATTGATATACATCTCTGCTTCGCGTGGACGCAGATTCTTCACTCGCATCAACTCAAGTAGTGCCGCATTGTCGACATCGCCTGCGCGACTCCCCATCGGTACTCCTGTTGATGGCGCAAAGCCCATTGTCGTTTCAACACTGGTACCATTTTTTACCGCAGTGACACTGGTGCCATTACCGATATGACAAACGATCATTCGTTCAGGATCGATCCCAATGAGCGGGTGGATCCGACGCACGATCGATGAGACCGAGAGTCCATGATAGCCAAACCGATGGATATCGAATTCGTTTGCATCTGCTACGGCTATGCTGTATTCGCGAGCTTGCGGTGGCATGTCACTATGAAACGCGCTGTCTGAAGCAGCGATGATCCGTACCTCTGGAAAATATTTTTGGATCGCTTTGATCTCACGTAAGAGCACCGGAATATGGAGCGGTGCTGCAGACTCGCGACGCTTGAGCTTGCTATGGTATACATCGTCGAGTATCGCATGACGCTGAAAAAAGGTCCCAGGAGCAACCACTCGAACTGCAACAGAATCAAGTCGCTTTCCGACCGATTCCCGCATGAGGTACCCATTGACCGCCTCGGCCACCCGTGCAAACGCGTCTGAGAAATCGGTTTCTTTGACTGATTCACAGACCTGCTGTGTCCCTGAGATCTGTGAACACATTTCAAACCCAGTATTGGTCTGCTCAAAACGCAGCTCAATGACTGGTGCGCCATCGCGATAGAGTGCGTACTTGCGTGAAGAACTACCGGGATTGACGACTAGCGTTGTTCCCATACCCAGTTAGTGATCTCAGCGATATCCTCACCATGTTCAAGCACATAGGCGCGATGTTCAGCTAGTTTTTCTTGGAAACCTGAGATCAGACGCTGTGCTTCTTCGTCACCGATCACGCCCTGTTCGGCAGCCTTGGCAAAAGCCTCCATTGCCAAATGGAATCGGTCGACCTTATTGCGCACCATCATGTCAAACGGTGTGGTCGTAGAGCCAGTCTCTACATACCCATGGACCGTGAAGCGTTCTGGGTGACGAGCATAGTCAAAAAGGATCTGCTTGATGGTCTGAGGGTAGCCATGGAAGTTAACGATCACTGGTTTATCTTCGGTAAAGTAATCGGTGAATTCGTGACGAAGCACACGGCACTGCGTGTTACCAATACCAAGCGCTGAGAGTGAGGTGATATTCACGAAACGCATCTTGATCGTCGGTGCATGCTTGCGAACCAAGCTCATCGCCGCAAGTGCTTCGAGGGTTGGATAGTCTCCTGCGGCACTGAAGACAACGCTTGGATCGACATCACTCGCGAAGTCCCAGATCGATACTCCTTCCTCAATGTCTTTCTTCGCTTCTTCTGGTGTACGCCAAACCGGGAGCGGACGCTTTGAACCCACAAGCACATTGATCTCATTCTTAGACGCCATCATACGACTAAACGCAACCACTGCCGTGTTAGCATCAGCTGGGAAGTACACATTGGTGAAGCAACCCTGTCGCTGCAAAACACCATCAATGAAACCTGGGTTCTGATGAGAAAATCCGTTGTGCTCTTGGCGCCACGCACCTGAGGTAAGGATGTAGTTGAATGATGGGATATCACCACGCCACGAAACACTACGTGCGATCTTGAGGAACTTCGCGTACTGGTCGGCCATACTCGCCACGATCTGGACAAAGGCCTCATACGACACGAACACACCATGTCGACCAGTGAGCACATATCCTTGGAGCAGACCTTGGAGACTATGCTCAGACAACATTTCGAGCACACGACCGTCCCACGCCAGGTCCTGATCCCAGTCTTTATGCGGCCAGACAAATGCACGACTGGTGCACTCGAAGACAGCGTTCATTTTGTTTGAGTATGTCTCATCTGGTGACATGAGGCGGACATTACGCTCTGCTGCATTCAGCTTCATGATGTCACGTAAGAACGCGCCGATCTTTTCCATACCGCTTTCGGTACCACAGATCGGATCGTCGAGGTTACAGGTACCGAGATTTGCGTAATCTTCTACCTTCGGCAACTTCAATGGCTTGTAGTGAGGAGCTCCACCATGCGCGTGTGGGTTGTCACCCATGCGTCGTCCTTCACGCGGGATCAAACTTTGAACATCATCATCAAACTTCTTGCCATTCCACAACTCTTCAAACTTATACGAACGCAACCACGCTTCAAGCTGTGCTAATTGACCAGCATCATGCTTGGCTTGATCTGCGATCACCTGGTGTGAGTAGTGATTATCTTCGATCTTCTTCTCGCCAATGTAGTCGATACTGTTCCAGCCTTTTGGTGTGCGCAGGATGATCATTGGGAATCGAGGGTTCTCGTGGAGCGTACCCTCTCGAGCACAGTGCTGTGTAAAGCGGATCGCTTCGATCGCACCATCCATCACTTCCATCATTTTGGCGTGCACATCTGCTTCGGTATACGCATCAACAAAGTGTGGCTCGTAGCCATAGCCATAAAAGAGCGCATGGAGTTCGTCGTCGTTCATGCGGCCAAAGAAGGTCGGGCCAGAGATCTTGTACCCATTGAGGTGCAAGATCGGCAAGACCGCTCCATTCTTCCCCGGATCGATAAGCTTATTGAGATGCCAGGCGGTAGCGGTCGGACCCGTTTCTGCCTCACCGTCTCCCACAAGACAGGTGACGATCAAGTCTGGATTATCGAGAATAGCACCGTAGGCGGTTGAAAGTGAGTACCCCAGCTCACCTCCTTCGAGGATCACGCCTGGCGCTTCTGGGTTGGAGTGACTTGGATAACCATATGGCCAGCTAAACATCTTGGCCATGTGCGCAATACCAGCCGTACTGTGTGGAAGTTCTTTGTAGTATTTTGAGAGCGTTCCTTCGAGGAAAAGATTAGCCTGGATCGCCGGGAAACCATGCCCCGGACCAAGCACGAACATCATGTCGACATCATGCGCGATGATCGCTCGGTTACAATGGGCGTACGTGAAATTAATACCGGGACAAGTACCCCAGTGCCCCAAAAGGCGTGGCTTAATATGCTCTGGCTGCAACGGCTCCTCCAACAAAAAATTACCCTGTAAATAAATTTGGGCTGCAGCTAAATAATTGGTCGCTCGAACGAACTTCTCAAGAACATCACTCATTGCCAATATTCTAGCAGCTTTTGCAGTAATAGTTTTCCACTTCTGTGCAAAGGTGTGTGCTTTGGTATACTGTCGACCATGTCAAAGTCAGCTGAAAAGAAATATGTCGTGAAGCGAAGCAGTGCGGGATTGGGGCTATTTGCCGCCGCGCCGTTTGAGAAGGGTGACCTCGTGATCGAATACACTGGCGAAACTATCAGCGATGACGAAGCACAGCGGCGCGGTGGCAAATACCTCTTCGAACTCAACGACAACTGGACCATCGACGGTACCGGCCGAGAAAACATCGCTCGTTACATCAACCACAGCTGCAAACCAAACTGCGAACCAGAACTCAACGAAGATGAAACTCGTGTTTTTATCTATGCTAAAAAAAAGATCACTCCCGGCGAGGAGCTGACCTATAACTACGGTACAGACTACTTCAAGCGAGTCATTAAGCCACTCGGTTGCCGTTGCAAAAAGTGTGGCACTACGAAGTAGGCTCTTCGACCTGTTCCGGCTCATTCACTTCTGATTCTTCACTGATCACCTCATCAGTAGAACTAGCAGTCATTACGGTACTACTTGCAGTAGAGCTTGATGAAGTAGCTACTGGCTGAGGAGGTGGCGGCGGCGCTGGAGCGATATCACCAATCCCCACCGCTACGCGACGGATCTGTTCTGCAGTCCGCGTATTTTGCACTGGCACAATTTGCGAACTTCCAGAAACATCGTCTTCGGTCGCAGTATTATTTTTGATGCGAGTATTTCGTTCTTCCATTGTTCGCTGAATATCGATCTGTCCTTGGTCAGTCATACCGATCATGGCAGAACCACCAACGCCAAGCACTAACACCACCGCAGCGATGATCAGCTGTTTTTGGCGTTGCCGAGCACCAGCCTTTCGCGACGCGATCGGAGTCGGCGCCTTACGCTCTGGTTCACGTATCTCTGGGGCGGGCGCAGCTACCTCTCGCTTCGGCGGCGCTTCTTCTATTCGACGGGTTGATTTTCGAACTGGTGCTTCAACCACACTTTTTCTGGTGGCACGCTTTCGCACCGCGCGTTTACGCGGTGTACGAGCACTTTCAGCACTTTCAGATGAACGTGGCATAGTCACGAAGATTGTACCATTTGGCACTATGAAGACCTAGTGGACTGTGCCCCGACTCGGTCAATATCCAGTAAATGACTGTATTTTCTAGCAATCATATAGCAAGGCCGGCGCCTTCAGCGCCGGCCTATGTCATACTATATCCATCATGTCACGAAAGATCGTCATTCTCGCGATATTCAGTATTATCCTGCTCAGCTGGTTCTTCTGGCCAAAGGCAGATCCTCTCTACCCTACCACTGGCAGTACGGTGGTGGTGTTTGGCGACAGCTTGGCAGCGGGGATTGGTGCTGGCAGCGGTAGCGACATTGCATCACTTCTGTCACAGTCACTTCCGCAAGAAGTGATCAATCTAGGCGTGCCTGGCGACACCACTGCCGATGGATTGGCGCGAATCGATGAAGTGCTCGAGGTCGACCCACGGGTTGTGATCGTCTTACTCGGCGGCAACGATGCACTGCAGCAAGTACCAGTCGAGAAAACTTTCGCCAACCTAGCACTCATTGTAGAATCGATCCAAGCGAGCGGTGCAGCCGTGGTGCTGGTTGGTGAACCAGGAGGCTTGTATGGCAATCGCTACGAGAAGGAATACGAACGGATCGTCGAAGAGTACCGCACGTTTTATGTCTCCAACATCCTCTCCGGATTGATCGGTCGCAGTGAATATATGAGTGATTACATCCATCCCAACAGCACGGGGTATGCCAGGGCGACCGAGCGCATCTTGCCAGTCGTTGAGAAAGCACTCGAAGGAGAGTAAACAGCGCGGCCCCCTTCGGGGGCCGCGCTGTTTACTCTCTATTCATCTCCCTAATACACCAACTCCTTTCCAGCCTGCTCCCAGGTCACGATCCCGCCTGTAAGATCTACCACATTGGTGAAGCCAAGCTTGCGCATCTTGCTCAGAGTCTGTCCAGTGCGATTGCCACTCCGACAATAGATCGCATACGATACATCACGATCGAGCTTGGCGAGCTGCGTATCAAAATCAGCTGCGTAAAAATCAATGTTCGCCGCCCCTTCAATGTGCCCGCCATCGTATTCTTCCGGCGTACGGATATCGAGCAAAACCACTGCATCATTGTCGATATATTCAGCAAAAGCTTGTGCCGGGACCGACTTGATCTGTTGCTCCACCGCCATACCAACTGCCGCTGGCGTGCCTTGATAGGTCATAAAGAATCCGCTCACGCCAATAGCGATGATACCTAGTGCGATGTAGTGTTGTGGAATATTCATGCCGGTATCTTAGCACAAGCTAAATCGAAGTTCCTTCGCTGCCCATTCCTTAGCATACGCCACCCCGATCCGCGGTGCGGTGGTGATCTGCTTGGGCGAGATATCTTCTGGTCGCTCCTCTACCCACAAGCCCGTTTGTTTACCAAGCGGCTTGCCATTGATCGCGCGGGTGATCTTGAGCGCCTTAGTGAGCTTACCCGGACCATTCCATTCCCCTACACCACGAATGAGTACCGCCGCTGGATAATCCTTTTCTCCCGTCACGAAATTAAGCATGTCGTACATGCCATAGATAAGATACACATATATAGTACCGGGTTTTCCGAACATCACCTCAGTACGCGGCGTACGACCTTTTGACGCATGACTCGCAAGGTCGTGCGGACCAACATACGCTTCGGTCTCAGTGATCAGGTGTCGCTCCACTTTCTTTCCTACCCGCACACAAAGTACACAACCAAGCAATTCGCGCGCCACGATCTCAGCCGACCGATCGAAAAATGTTGCGGTGAGTGATTTGGACATACCTACAAGATAACCATAGCATCGCCAAATGAGTAGAAACGAAATTGTTCTTGGATACCGATTTTGTAGAGATCGATAATGTGCCGCTTGGCTCCTTTATGTTCCAAGTATGCTTGCACCAGACAAAGCAAACTAGACTTCGGTACATGGAAGTTGGTCATGAGGATATCTGGGTAGGTGAACTCATATGGCGAGAAGATGAATTTTTCGGTCGTGCCGTAGGTTCCCCTGCCTGCGGCAAGTGATTCTTTTGCGCTCTCGAGGGTGCGCACTACCGTGGTGCCGATACCGATGATCGGCCGCGAGGCTTGCCTCGCGGCCAGGATCTCCGTGGCAGTATCCTCGGGTACGAAAAACTGCTCACAGTGGAGCTTCTTAGTTTGAAAATTCTCAGCAAAGACCGGTGCGAAGGTACCGAGCCCGACCTGTAGTGTAACTGGCACGAAGGTACTGCCAGCAGCTTCGAGCTGATTCACCAGAGCTGGAGTGAAGTGGAGTGATGCCGTGGGCGCTGCGACCGATGGCGCTTCCTTGGCAAACATCGTTTGGTATTGCTCGCGCCGGCTCGCTTCGCTCGCCGGCGACTCGATATACGGCGGCAGGGGCGTAGCCCCTGCCGCCAC